>JBQCFB010000403.1:0-7011 GCA_051959715.1 Pseudolabrys sp. | reverse complement strand
CGAACGCACCGCCATCGCGCTCTACCGCCGCGGCGCCGAGATCGCCGAACAGCGCGGGCTGATCCTGGTCGACACCAAATATGAGTTCGGTACCGATGCGGGCGGCAAGCTCGTCCTGATCGACGAGATCCACACGCCGGACTCCTCGCGCTACTGGCAGCGCGAAACCTACGAGACGCGCTTCGGCAAGGGCGAGGAGCCGGAATATTTCGACAAGGAATTCCTGCGGCTCTGGTTCAGGGACAATTGCGACCCGTACAAGGACAAGGTCCTGCCGCCGGCGCCGAAGGAGCTCGTCGAGGAATTGTCGCGCCGCTATATCCGGATGTTCGAGCAGATCACCGGCAACGCCTTCGTGCCCGGCGAGCAGCCGATCGCCGCGCGGATCGCCCGCAACCTCAAGCCGTACGCGCTGACGCCGTCGCGCTAACATCGGCGCGATGATTCGCGCGCGGACACTGGCCCTCCTCGTCGCCGTCCTGCCGCTCTTGGCAGCAGCGCCGGCGCGGGCCGACCTGACCTTGTGCAATCGCACCAGCTACCGGATGCAGGCGGCGATCGGCATCGAGCGCCGCGCCAATGTCGAGACGCGCGGCTGGTTCAGGCTCGATCCCGGCGAATGCCGCAAGGTCGTCGAGGGTGCGTTCGATGCCGACATGACCTACGTGCATGCGCGCGCGCCGTCGGTCTACGGGCCGACGCCGCTGCCGCAGGGCGGCGACGCGGCATTCTGCGTGCGCGACGGCGACTTCGAGTTTCCGAACGGCCGCGGCTGCCCGCTCTCCGACCAGACGCATTTCGCCGCGGCCAAGCCGTCCGACACCGACAGCGGCCCGACCATCGGGCTCGCCGAGCAGGCCGGCTATGACGATGCGCAGGCCCGCCTCGCCGGCATCCAGCGCCTGCTTTCCATCGCCGGCTACGACGCCAATCCGATCGACGGCGTCGACGGCGCCAAGACGCGCGCGGCAATTGCCAAATTCCTGCGCGACCACAATCTCGCGGCCGACGCGGCGGCGCGGCCGGATTTCTTCGACGCGCTGATCGCGTCGGCGCGCGATCCGAAAGGCGCGGGCTTTCTGTGGTGCAACGACAGTCGCTACACGGTGATGGCGGCCGTCGGCACCGTCGAGATGGGAGCGATCGTCACCCGCGGCTGGTACCGCATCGCTTCCGGCCAGTGCCTGAAGCCGGACGTCGCCGCGCAGGCGCAGCGCTTCTACAGCTACGCGGAAGCGGTCGACGCCGACGGACGCCTGATCAGGCGCGGCGATGCCCCGCTCGCCTGGGGCGGCAATATCGCGCTGTGCACGCGCGATGCCCGCTTCGAGCTCTCGGACCAGAAGGACTGCGCCGCGCGCGGCTTGAATTCGGCGGGATTTGCCGTCATCGATCTGTCGACGCAGCCCTCCGCCACCATCCGCTTCAAGGAACCCTGACCGTGCCAGTTTCCCCGCCCGCGCCGCGCGGCTTCGGCCATGTCGAGACGTGGGTGTTCGATCTCGACAACACGCTCTATCCGCATCACCTGAACCTGTGGCAGCAGGTCGACGAGCGCATCCGCACCTACGTCTCGAACTTCCTGAAGGTGTCGAAGGACGAGGCGTTCCGGCTGCAAAAGGACTATTACAAACGTTACGGTACGACGATGCGCGGCATGATGGCCGAGCACGGCATGAAGCCGGACGACTATCTCGAGTTCGTGCACGAGATCGATCATTCGCCGCTTCTGCCAAACCCCGCGCTCGGCGCAGTGCTCGAACGCCTGCCCGGACGCAAGCTCATTCTCACCAACGGCACGCGCAAGCACGCGGAGGCGGTGATGCGCCGTCTCGACGTGCACCATCATTTCGAGGATGTGTTCGACATCGCCGCCGCCGATCTTGACCCGAAGCCGTTACCGCACGTGTATGACCGCTTCCTCGCGCGCCACAACGTCGATCCGCACAAGGCGGCGATGTTCGAAGACCTCGCGCGAAATCTCGAGACACCACACGCGCTCGGCATGGCGACGGTGCTCGTTGTTCCTGAGGGGCAGCGCGAAGTGTTCCGCGAACAATGGGAACTGGAAGGCCGCGACGCCGCGCATGTCGACTACGTTACGGAAAATATCGTGAAGTTTATAGAAAATTTACTCCGCGATATCCGGCGGTAACGCGACGCGGCTTCTCATTGCGCCGCAGCGACGTATTACGTCTGTATACATAATAATTGGCTTGACCCTCTCAATGGGCACGACCCTAATGCGCCCACAAGCGGGGCGGCTTGTACCGATAAGGCTTGAATGCGCACGAGCGTTGCTCGGCGTCCGACCGGCGCGACGATTGCCGATACGGCAATCGGACTCGCCCTCGTGGGCTCCGCTGCGTTCTTCATCATCGTCATGGAATTTTGCGTCGGTCACGGGGAACTGACGCAAGCCGAGCTGTCTTTGCTCGGTGCGAGGGTCCGTGTCGCGCATTCGTCGCCAACGGTACAGCGCCCAATCAAAAACGAAAACGGAAACCCAGGAGAGACCGCATGGCCAACAGCGCCGTTGGAACGTCGCATTCACTAGGCCGGGAGCGCTGGACACAGCTCGTCGCCGGCATGATCTGCATGATCATGATCGCCAACCTGCAATATGGTTGGACACTGTTCGTGCACCCGATCGCGCAGAAGCATGGCTGGTCGGTTGCCGCCATTCAGTTCGCATTCAGCGTCTTCATCGCACTCGAGACGTGGCTGACGCCGGTCGAGGGCTGGCTGGTCGACAAGATCGGCCCGCAGAACGGGCCGAAGCTGATGGTGGCGATCGGCGGTATCGGCATCGCGGCCGGCTGGATCGTCAATTCCTACGCGTCGACGTTGGGCATGCTCTATTTCGGCGCGGTGCTCGGCGGCATTGGCGGCGGCGCTGTCTACGCGACCTGCGTCGGACAGGCGGTGAAGTGGTTCCCCGACCGCCGCGGTCTCGCCGTCGGTATGACGGCCGCCGGTTACGGCGCCGGCGCGGCACTGACCGTCGTGCCCATCCGTGAGATGATCGCAACCGTCGGCTATGAGAGCACCTTCTTCTGGTTCGGTCTTGGCCAGGGCGCGATCGTGTTCATGCTGGCGTGGCTGCTGCGCGCGCCGGATGCCGGCGAACTCGTCGGCGCCGCGCCGCCGAAGGTCGCCGTCTCGGCCCGCAGCTATTCGCCGGCCGAAGTCCTGAAATCGCCGATCTTCTGGGTCATGTACGTCATGTTCGTGATCGTGGCGGCGAGCGGCCTGATGGCCACCGCGCAGGTGGCGCTGATCGCGCGCGACTACAACATCGCGAACATCGCGTTGATCGGCGGCGCCACCGCCTTGTCGGTCGCGCTGATCGTCGACAACGTCTGCAACGGCCTTGCGCGGCCGCTGTTCGGCTGGGTGTCCGACAACATCGGACGTGAATACACGATGGCGATCGCCTTCACGCTCGGAGCGGTGTCGTACTGGCTGCTCGGCTCGGCCGGCGGCTCGCCGTGGGCCTTCGTCACGTTCGCGGCGCTGATCTTCCTCACCTGGGGCGAGATCTACAGCCTGTTCCCGTCGACCTGCACCGACAGCTTCGGGCCGAAGTTCGCCACAGTGAACCTGAGCCTGCTCTACACCGCCAAGGGCGCGTCGGCGTTCCTCGTGCCCGTCGCCAACATGGTCAAGAACGCGACCGGCTCGTGGCACATGGTGTTCGTGATCACCGCGATCATGAACCTGCTGGTCGTGGCGATGGCGCTGTTCGTGCTCAAGCCGATGCGGGCGCGCGCCACGGCGCAGGATGCCGGACGCATGGCCGGCGCATTGCAGCCGGGCGAATAAGCCGCCGCTGCCGACAGAGACGACAAGGCCGCGGCCCTCAGGCCGCGGCCTTTTTCATGAGCGCCTCGCCGCGGACGTGCACGTCGCGCTGCGGATAGGGGATCGTCAGCCCCGCCCGCTCGATGGCGATCTTGCCGTTCTCCATCATTGCGCGGCGGACCGACCAGTAGTCCGGCGTCGGCGTCCAGCAACGCAGCCGCATGACGACGGCGCTGTCGGCGAGCTCGTCGACGAAGACGAAGGGCGCCGGATCGGTTTCGATCCGCGCATCGGACGCAACGGCCGCGAGCAGCGCCTGGCGCGCCGCCTCCGTGTCGTCCGCATAGGAAATGCCGAACTTCAGATCGACCATGCGCGTGCGCAGGCGCGTATAATTGACGATGCGCTTGTTCCACAATTCCGAGTTCGGGACGAACTGGAATACGCCCTCGGTCGAGTGCAATTCGGTCGCGAAGAGGCCGACCTCGTGCACGGTGCCGGCGAAGCTCGCCGTCTCGACGTAATCGCCGACCCTGAACGGCCTGAGCCAGATCAGCATCAGCCCGGCCGCGATGTTCGACAGCGTGCCCTGCAAGGCCAGGCCGATGGCGAGGCCGGCGGCGCCGAGCGCGGCCAGGATACTCGTCGTCTCGACGCCGATCTCGCCGAGCGCGGCGACGATGACGAGGATCAGGATGCCGTAATGGACGAGCGAGGACAGCAGGCCGCGCAGCGTCGGGTCGATGCGGGTCTGCCGCGTGAGGAGCGCGGCCGTCGCCCGCTGCGCCCGGCTCGAGAACCACCAGCCCGCCATCAGCAGCAGCACCGCGCCGAGGATGCGGGGAAGTTCCAATGCGGCCCAGGCGGTCAGCCCGTCCAGCAGCAGATGCAACTCCTTGTTGAGCAGCGAGCTCATCATGATCATGTCGGATGCCCCGATCGTCTTCTTATTGCCGACAACGGCGACATCGTCATACGACGGCGGCCCGGGTTCGGCGAGAACCCGGGCGCGTCAGCGCTGAAATTTCGTGAATGCTGTGAGTTCCCGCGTCAGACGGCGGGAACAATACCCTGCATCAGGAAAGCCAGTCCGATGCCGGCGACGGCGGCGCCGATCAGGCGCACATTGGACGAACTGCGCCGAACGAGACCGCGCGTGACATTCAGGGCGGCGAGGGCGATCGCGGCCTGGATGACGGCGAGGCCGAGGAGGTAGGCGGCGAGCGGCGAGCGCTCCGCGCCATAGATCGATTCACCGAGCGCGTAACCGTGCACGAGGCCGGCGGCGACGAACAATGCCACCGCGGCGACGGCCGGCAGCGGCGGATCGCGCACCACCGCCACGCCGAGGCCGATGACGGTCAGCGCCACGAGAAGCTCGGCGCCCGGCACGGTCGCGCCGCCGAGATGGGCGGCGACGCCGAGCATCATCGCGGCGACGAAGCCGAGCGCCAGCAGGGCGCCGGCCCGGTGCGCGGCGGCAAGGCAGCCCACCGCCACCACCGCGGCGAAATGATCGAGGCCGATCACCGGATGGCCGAGGCCCGACAGGAGACCCTCGCCGAACGTCGCCGGCATCCGCCCGCCCATCACGTGATGCGCCAGCGCCGGCTCCGCCGCGAGCACGACGCCCGCCAGTCCGCATCCGATCGCCGCCAGCCGCCTGACACTGAAATTCATGGTCCGCCCCCATTTGCCGGCCGACAGGCTAGCGCGGACGGGCGCGCTTGACATCCCCCGCCCCGCCCCCGACAAAACCGCCGAAAACAAGGGGCCGGACCAGCCATGACCGACGCGACGCTCGCCAAGACCATCGACGACGCCTTCGAGGCCCGCGACAAGATCGGCCCCAAGACCAAGGGCGCCGTGCGCAAGGCCGTCGACACCGCGCTCGGCCTGCTCGATTCCGGCAAGGCGCGCGTCGCCGAGAAGCAGTCCGACGGCGCGTGGCACGTCAATCAGTGGCTGAAGAAGGCGGTGCTACTGTCGTTCCGCCTGAACGACATGAGCGTCATTCCCGGCGGCCCCGGCGGCGCCAAGTGGTGGGACAAGGTCGATTCCAAGTTCAAGGGCTGGAGCGCCGCGCGCTTCAAGAAGGAAGGCTTCCGCGCCGTGCCGGGCTCGGTGGTGCGCCGCTCGGCCTACATTGCGCCGAACGTCGTGCTGATGCCGTCCTTCGTCAATCTCGGCGCCTATGTCGACACCGGCACCATGGTCGACACCTGGGCGACGGTCGGCTCCTGCGCGCAGATCGGCAAGCACGTGCACCTCTCCGGCGGCGTCGGCATTGGCGGCGTGCTCGAGCCGCTGCAGGCCGGCCCCGTGATCATCGAGGACAACTGCTTCATCGGCGCGCGCTCGGAAGTGGTCGAGGGTGTGATCGTGCGCCAAGGCTCGGTGCTCGGCATGGGCGTCTATCTCGGCCAGTCGACCAAGATCGTCGACCGCGCCACCGGCAAGATCTTCTACGGCGAAGTGCCGCCCTACTCGGTCGTCGTGTCGGGCACGCTGCCCGGCAATGCGATGCCCGGCAGCAATATCGGCCCGAGCCTCTACTGCGCCGTCATCGTCAAGCGCGTCGACGAGAAGACGCGGTCCAAGACCAGCATCAACGACCTGTTGCGCGACTGATACCAACATTTGTCATGGCCGGGCATAGCCCGTCGAAGACGGGCGTGAACGCCCTGATGCCCGGCCATCCCGCTTAGGAGCGCACCGCCTTCCTGATCGGGATCACCGGGACAAGCCCGGTGATGACAGACAAAAGGAATGATATGTCCGCCGACCCCGTCGCACTGACGCGTGACCTGATCCGCTGCCCCTCGGTGACGCCGGCGGAAGGCGGCGCGCTCGCCTATCTGGAAACCGTGCTGACCAAGGCGGGCTTCCGCGTCCACCGCATGACGTTCCAGGAGCCGGGCGCCGAGGACGTCGAGAACCTCTACGCGCGCATCGGTGACACGAGCCCGAACCTCGTCTTCGCCGGCCACACCGATGTCGTGCCGCCGGGCGACGAGACGGCCTGGGTGAAGCCGCCGTTCTCCGGTGAGGTCGTCAAGAACGAGTTGATCGGCCGCGGCGCCGTCGACATGAAGGGCGGCATTGCCTGCGCGCTCGCCGCGACGCTCGACCATCTCGCCGCCAATGGCGGCAAGGTGCGCGCCGACGGCAAGGGCTCGATCTCGTTCCTGATCACCGGCGACGAGG
>JBQCFB010000402.1:0-3191 GCA_051959715.1 Pseudolabrys sp. | reverse complement strand
TCCGGCGCGCTGTGGAAATACGCGCAGCAGGTTGGCAATGCGCGTGACGGGGCGGTGACCCATCCGGGCGGTGGGGCGGAGAAGGAGTGCTATGCGGACAGCTAGGTCCCTTCTCGCCGGCATCGTCATCGGCGCGGGGCTCATTGCCGCGCCGGCGGTCGCCTTCGACGGCTCGAAGTCGTCCGACGCCGCCATGGCGTCGGCGGCGCCGACGTCGGCGATGGACGCGTTCCGCTCAGGCGCGAAGTGGCTCAAGGCCGGCGACACCGCCAAGGCGATCCATTCGCTCGAATACGCCGCCGAGCAGGGCCATCCGCTAGCGCAGTGGAAGCTCGGCCGCATGTATGCGGACGGCGACGGCGTCGCGCATGACGATCTCAAGGCGTTCGACTACTTCCAGCGCATCGCCAACAGCCATGCCGACGACTCGCCGGACATGCCGCAGTCGCGCTTCGTCGCCAACGCCTTCGTCGCGCTCGGCCACTACTACCTGACCGGCATTCCCAATTCCGACATCAAGCGCGATCCGGAGCGGGCGCGCGAAATGTTCGCCTATGCGGCGTCCTACTTCCGCGACCCGGACGCGCAGTACAATCTCGCGCGTCTCTATCTCGACGGCACCGGGGCGCCGCACGACCCGCGCCAGGCGGCGCGGTGGTTCGGTCTCTCGGCGCACAAGGGTAAGTGCGAGGCGCAGGCCATGCTCGGTGCGATGCTGTTTGCCGGCGACCATGTGCCGCGGCAGGCGGCGCGCGGCCTGATGTGGCTTGCACTCGCCAAGGAGTGTGCGCCGCACGAGCAGAGCTGGATCGCCAACCTCTATGACAGCGCGGTGCGCCAGGCGAGCGAGGACGAGCGCGCCATGGGCGGCGAGTACCTCAAGCGCTGGCTCGCCAGCCGCCACGAATAGCCGCAGCGACTGAGTTCACCGCGGCTCGAGCGCCAGATCGACCCAGACCGGTACGTGATCGGACGGCTTCTCCCAGCCGCGAACGTGCTTGTCGATGCCGGCGCCAGCGAAGACGTCTGTCGCCTGCGGTGACATCAGGACGTGGTCGATGCGGATGCCGTCGTTCTTCTGATAGGCGCCGGCCTGATAGTCCCAGAACGAGTAGAGGTCGCCGGCGTCGCTGGTTGCCCGGACAGCGTCGGTCAGGCCGAGATTGACCAGCGCCCGGAAGCGCTCCCGCGTCTGCGGCAGGAACAGCGCGTCATTGACCCAGACCTCGGGGCGGCGGGCGTCAGCCGGCGCCGGGATGACGTTGTAGTCGCCGCACAGGAGCATCGGCTCCTCGAGCTTCAGCCGCTCCTTCGTGAAGTGAAGAAGCCGGTCCATCCAATTGAGTTTGTAAGTATATTTATCCGTACTAACCGGATTGCCATTGGGCAGGTAGAGGCTCACGACCCGGAGTGCGCCGGTCTTGGTCGAGATCAGCGCCTCGAGAAAGCGGGCCTGGACGTCGCCTTCGTCACCGATCAGGCCGGGGGCGACCTCGTCGAACGGGCATTTCGACAGCAGGGCCACGCCGTTGAAGGTCTTCTGGCCGTGGACAGCGACGTTGTAGCCCATCGCCTCGATGGGCTCGCGCGGGAAGGCGTCGTCGGTGCACTTGATTTCCTGGAGGCAGACGATGTCCGGCTGGCGCTCCTTCAGCCAGGCCTGAAGGTGGTCGAGACGTTGGCGAACCGAATTGACGTTCCAGGTGGCGACGCGCATGGGAATTCCGTGAAGGGCCTGAGGTGCTTACGCATTTACCGATTTTAGGCGCAGGTAACTCGGTCGATGGACGTTATATGCTAGGATCGCGGCGCGCGCGGTCCGAATTCGGCTGAATCCGCGGAAAAGGGAGATGTCCGGGCTGGGCCCATAGCCCCGGACCAAGAATAACGAATGACCAGAGGGAAGTTGTTCTTTGGGGTGGCTTTGCTCGCCCTGATCGGTATCGCCGTGCTCGCGCGCGGGTTCTGGACCACGGACGGGGTCGCTGCCCGTTCGCCCCGCGGCGCAGCCGCCAACCGGGTCGTGCCGGTCGAGGTCGCCAAGGCCGAGCGCAAACAGGTGCCCGTGCAGCTTCAGGCGCTGGGCACGGTGACGCCCATTGCCAGCGTCGCCCTCAAGGCGCGGGTCGACACCAACATCACCGAAGTGCATTTCGCCGACGGCGCCCATGTGACCCAGGGCGAGCTCCTGTTCACGCTCGACGGTCGCGCCATCCAGGCGCAGATCGCCGCGACCGAAGGCCAGATCGCGCGGGACAAGGCGCAGCTCGAGGGCGCGGAGCGCGACGTGCGCCGCTACACCGACCTCGTCGCCAAGGGCGCGACGCCTGTCACCAATCTCGACAACGCCAAGACCCAATCGGACGTCTACAAGGCCGCCATCCAGGCCGACGAGGGCGTCCTCCAGAACCTGAAGGTGCAGCTGAGCTACTGCACCGTGACCGCGCCGATCACCGGCCGCATCAGCGCCGCCGCCGTCAAGGTCGGCAATTTCGTTCGCCAGGCCGACACCGCGCCGATGGCGACCATCAACCAGATGGCGCCGGTCTATGTCAGCTTCACCGTGCCGCAGAAGAACCTGCCGGACATCCGCCAGGCGATCGCCAACAAGACCGCCAGCGTCGAAGCCACCGTTCCCGGCGACCAGAAGCAGGCCGAGGGCTCGGTCAGCATGATCGAGAACACGATCGACATTGCGACCGGCATGGCGACGGTCCGCGCGACGATGCCGAATGCCGACGAACTGCTGTGGCCGGGCACCCTGGTCAATGTGCAGATGACGCTGCGTCAGGAAGAGGCGGTCGTGGTCCCGTCCACGGCGATCCAGGTCAGCCAGACCGGCAACTTCGTTTTCGTCGTCGCCGACGGCAAATCGAAGATGCAGCACGTCCAGATCGAGCGGAATGTCGCCAATCTGAGCGTCATCTCCAGCGGGCTCAAGGGCGGGGAGACCGTCGTGACCGACGGCCAGCTCCTGCTGTCGGAGGGCACGCGCGTGGATCCGCGCAACGGCGAGACGGCGAACGCGGCGGCACCGGCCGGAAGCTGACAGGCGGCCGGTCGCATCGTTCGGGGGACGGGCGCGACCGGTAGAGTGACGGCGACCAGGGCTTCACGGAAACATCGAGCGGCTCGCGCATGAACATCTCCGAACTCTGTATCCGCCGCCCGGTACTGACGACGCTGCTCAC
>JBQCFB010000401.1:0-11815 GCA_051959715.1 Pseudolabrys sp. | reverse complement strand
CGCCGCCTTCCCCTGGTGCGGCGGCTGGGAGGACGAACTGCGCGCATTATTTGCAGCCTATGTGGAAGCAAAGCAGCGCCAGAACGTCCTCGATTACGACGACCTGCTGCTCTACTGGGCCCAGGCGATGGCCGAGCCGAGCATCGCCGCCGAGATCGGCGGCCGCTTCGACCATGTGCTGGTCGACGAATACCAGGACACCAACCGGCTGCAGGCCTCGATCCTGCTCGCCCTCAAGCCGACCGGCGACGGCGTCACCGTGGTGGGCGACGACGCCCAGTCGATCTATGCGTTCCGCGCCGCCACCGTGCGCAACATCCTCGACTTCCCGGCGCATTTCCGGCCGAAGGCGACGGTGGTCACGCTCGAGCAGAACTACCGCTCGACGCAGCCGATCCTCGCCGCGTCGAACGCGGTGATCTCGCTCGCGGCCGAGCGCTATTCGAAGAACCTGTGGTCGCACCGCGAGGCGGCGGACAAGCCGCGCATCGTCAACGTCGCCGACGAAGTCGCGCAGGTGGGCTACATCATCGACAACATTCTGGAGAACCGCGAAGCCGGCGTGACGCTGAAGTCTCAGGCGGTGCTGTTCCGCACGTCGAGCCATTCCGGCGCGCTCGAGGTCGAGCTCACCCGGCGCAACATTCCCTTCGTCAAATTCGGCGGCCTCAAGTTTCTCGAAGCCGCGCACGTCAAGGACGTGCTCGCCTTCCTGCACTGGGCGCAGAACCCGCGCGACCGCGTCGCCGGCTTCCGCGTGCTGCAGCTCATGCCCGGTATCGGCCCGGCGACCGCGGCCCGCGTGCTCGATCACCTCGCGGCAGGCGAACTGCGCGACTTCAAGGCGCCGGCGGCCGCCGCCGAAGCCTGGCCCGATCTCGCCGACACGATCGAGACCGTCCGCCGCGGCGACGCCGGCTGGCCGGCGGAGCTCGAGACGATCTGCCGCTGGTATGCGCCGCATCTCGAACGCGCCTATGACGACGCGATACTGCGCGAAGCCGATCTCGCGCAGCTGACGCAGATCGCCGCGAGCTATCAGAGCCGCGAGCGCTTCCTGACCGAGATGAAGCTCGATCCGCCGGACGCGACCAGCGACGAGGCCGGCCCGCCGCTGCTCGACGAGGACTACCTGATCCTGTCGACCATCCATTCGGCCAAAGGCCAGGAGTGGAAAGCGGTGTTCGTGCTCAACGCGGTCGACGGCTGCATCCCGTCCGACCTGTCGGTGCGCTCGGCGCCCGAGATCGAGGAGGAGCGGCGGCTTCTCTACGTCGCGATGACGCGCGCCAGGGACCAGTTGCATCTCGTCGTGCCGCAGCGCTTCTTCGTGCACCAGCAGCGCGGCCTCGGCGACCGGCACGTCTATGCGCAGCGCACGCGCTTCATTCCGCCGGCGTTGCTGAAGCTGTTCGACGTGCGCGGCTGGCCGCCTGCCGGCGCCGACAGGAGCGCCGCGAAGCCCGCACCGGGCTCGGCCGACGTGCGCGGCAAGCTGCGCCGCATGTGGGGCTGATGTCCGCCCTGCCCGGCTTCGTGAGCGGCGCGCTCAAGGCGAAGCTCGAAAACGTATCCCGCAACGACCTCAAGGCGCGCGCGCAGCGCATCTCCGAGACCTATCGCGGCGGCGGGACAAGCGGCGTGATCCGCTCAGAGCTCGACGCGATCGCCTATGCCATCGTGCGCATGCCAGCGACCTATGCCGCCGTGCGCGCGGCGCTGACGCAGGCGACCGATATCGTCACGGACTTCGCGCCCCGCACACTGCTCGACATCGGCGCCGGACCCGGCACCGCGACCTGGGCCGCCTGCGACGCGTGGCCGTCGCTCGAACGTGCCGCGCTTGTCGACGAGAATCCGCATCTCCTGGCGCTGGCGCAGACGATGCAGGCGCCGGCATTGGACCTGTCGACGCAGCGCGGCGCCATCGCCGTCGCATTGGCGAACGCGGCCGGCGCCGACGTGGTGATGGCGAGCTACGTTCTCACCGAGATGCCGAACGCGTCGGTGCGCGCGACGCTCGATCGGCTCTGGGACAAGGCGGCGCAGTTGCTCGTCATCGTCGAGCCCGGCACGCCGGACGGCTTCAAGCGCATTCTCGCCTGCCGCGACGCGTTGATTGCCCGTGGCGCGCTGATCGTCGCTCCGTGCTCGCACGAAGGCGTCTGTCCGCTTGCCGTGTCCGAACGCTGGTGTCACTTCAGCGCGCGCGTGCCGCGCAGCCGGGATCATCTCGTGGCGAAGGACGCCAACGTCCCTTACGAGGACGAAAAATTCGCCTACCTCGTGGCCGGCAAGGGCTTCCCGCCGCTCGCGCGCGGCGCCCGAATCCTGACGACGCCGAAGGTCGACAAGAGCGCGGTGACGCTGACGCTGTGCGCGCCGGATGCTCCAGAGCAGCGCCGCGTCGCGCGTGGCGACAAGGATGGCTATCGCGCGGCCAAGCGTCTCGACTGGGGCGACGCGATCTCATGGAAAACGGATCGCAAACAGATTGATTAAAATTGTAAGCAACCATCGGGCGAGCGGGCAACAGCGCGCGGCAGCGTCAGACTGCCGCCTCGCAAGCATCTGATTTTTATAGACAAATCGTGCCGGTGCCGGTCGTTATGACACGACCTTCTTGCCGATCCAAAGCCCAATCACCAGGGCGCCGAGGAACAGAACGAGGAAGATGCCGAACAGCCATTGCGCGATGGTTGCAGACGCCGCCTCGACATCGGTGAAGCCGAAGATGCCGGCGACGATCGCGATGATCAGGAAGATGAAAGCCCATTTCAGCATGGCGGGAGTTCCCTCGGTCGGCTGAAGAACGAGGAACCCCGCCGCCGGGTTCCCTCAGCGCTTGAGCAGCGGCACCACGCCTTCCGCCGAATACGCACGCGGATCGCGCGCGCCCCAGCGTCCGGCTTCGACCTGCGCAAGGAATTCACCGACGACGCGGTTGAACAGGTCGGGCTCCTCGAGGTTCACGACATGGCCGGTCCTCGGAAACATGACGAGCCCGGACGCAGCGAGCGTCTGCTTCATGAACAGGCCGGGCTCGATGCAGCGGTCGTCCTCATCGCCGACAACGATCAGCGCCGGGGTCGCGAGCTTTCGCATTTCGGCCTCGAAGTCGTAGACCGACGGCCGCCCGCCCTGGAAGCCGCGCGACATGTGCGCGGAGCCGGTGGCGTCGTGCTCGGCGAGGCGCGCGACGAACTCGGCGTAGCCGCGCGGATCCTTCACCTGGAACGGAATGCGGCTCGGGCTCGCCCCGTAGGTGCGCGCGATCTCGGCCGAACCCTTCTGCGCGAAGGTGTCGCCGATGGCGCGCGAATGCTTGCGGAAGTTTTCCGTGTACCAGCGCTCGCTGCCGGAGCCGGCGCCGGCGAGCACCATCGAGCGCACGCGGCCCGGATGATTGAGCGCGACCTGGAGCGCGGTGTAGCCGCCCATGGACAGGCCGATGAGATGCGCCCGGTCGATCTTGAGATGATCGAGCACGGCGACCGCGTCGCGCATCACGTGCTCGTGGCTGTACGCGTTCGCATCCGCCGGCACGTCCGACGGCGTGTAGCCGCGCGCGGAGTAAGTGATGCAACGATGGCGCTTGCCGAACTCGCGGAGCTGCGGCTCCCAGCCGCGATGGTCGGACGCGAATTCGTGGATGAACAGGATCGGCGTGCCCTGACCG
Organism: Pseudolabrys sp.; assembly: GCA_051959715.1. Classification (GTDB taxonomy): domain Bacteria; phylum Pseudomonadota; class Alphaproteobacteria; order Rhizobiales; family Xanthobacteraceae; genus Pseudolabrys. The sequence goes on along the minus strand of JBQCFB010000401.1, from coordinate 8,136 downwards.
ACTTCCTCGTAATAGAGCTTCACCTTATCGGGCGTCGTCAGGTAGGGCATGCCTTGCTCCATCATTGCCGCACACTCCGTTCGTTCCCGCGAAAGCGGGAACCCAGAGCAACATGTGCGGAGTCCCGGTCAAAGTCAGGGTCCCCGCTTCCGTGGGGACGAACGATATCCTCAAAACAAATCCAAGTACTCTTTCTGCTCCCAAGGCGTCACGTCCGGCGTATCGGGCGCTTCCTTGGTGAAGCGTGCAAGCTCCGCCTCCTTGATGTGTGCGTAGTAGTCGACGAAGCCGCCGCCGAAGGCTTTGCGGAAGCAATCGTCGGCGCGCAGTGCCGCGCAGGCCTCGCCGAGCGATTTCGGCAGCAGCGGCGCGTCGGTCTCGTAAGGCGTATCGGCCGACGGGCCCGGCTCGAGCTTGCGCACCATGCCGTCGAGACCGGCGTGGATCTGCGACGCCATGTAGAGATAAGGGTTCGCCGCCGGTTCGCCGACGCGGTTCTCCAGATGCGTCGCGGCGTCGCCCGGCTGGCCGAGCAGCCGCAGCATGACGCCGCGATTGTCGCGCCCCCAGATGGCGCGGTCGGGCGCCAGCGAATAGGCGCGGTAGCGCTTGTAGCCGTTCACCGTCGGAGTCGTGAACGCCGCGGCGGCGCGCGCATGCGCCAGCAGGCCGCCGAGGAAATGCTTGCCGACCGTGGAGAGGCCGTCGTCAGCGACGAAGGCGTTCCGCTTCGTCCTCTTCTCGATCAGCGACTGATGCAGATGCCAGCCGCTCGACATGACGTGCGGCAGCGCCGGCCGGCACATGAAGCTCGCCAGCATGCCGTTGCGCCGCGCGATCTGCTTCACCGCCGACCGGAACAGGATCATCGTGTCGGCGGCCGCGAGGCCCGTCTGCGGCCGGAAGGTGAACTCGCACTGGCTCGGGCCCAGCTCGATCTCGACCGAGCGCAGCGGCAGGTCGAGCGCAGCGACGCCGCGGCGCAACGGCGCGATCGCCGCGTCGAGCATGTCGAAACGCGTCTCGGTGAGATACTGATAGCCTTGCGTCAGCAGGCTTATCTCGGGCGCTTCCGGCGGCCACGTCGCATCGGCCGGCGCGAGGCGCGGATTCTCCAATTTGAAGAGATGGAATTCGACCTCGAGCCCGGCGAGATAATCGTAGCCTTCGCCCGCCAGTGTCGTCAGCGCATCGCGATAGAGCGCGCGCGTCGAGAACGGCACGGGCTTGCCGTTGGTGAAATAGATATCGCAGAGGACCCAGCCGGTCCTCTCGGCCCAGGGCAGGACGCGGAAGGTGCCGGGATCGGCGACCATCATGAAGTCGGCGCCGCCCTGCATCTCCGGCATGTTGAAGCCGCCTCCGGCCGAGAAGACCGGAAACACGCTCTTGTGCGCCGTATCCTTGGCGAGCAGCGTCGTCGTCATGCCGACGCCGGCGCGCAGCGCGCCGATCGCATCGGCGGCGAGCAGCGTCTTGCCGCGCAGCACGCCGTGCTGGTCGGCGAAGGAGAAGCGCACCAGTTCGAGCTTGTTCGCCTTGATCGCGCGCTCGACCTCCGCTGCCTGCCGCGCCTGATCGGCCGACCAGAGGCCGTGCCGATCGACGAAGGTGGCGGAGGACTTGGCGGGCTTACGCGAAGGCATTCAACACCGTCATTCCGGGGCGCCGTGAAGCGGCGAACCCGGAATCCAGAATACCATGAAGGAGCGTGTGTCTGGACTCCGGGTTCGCGAGCCGCGCTCGCGCCCCGGAATGACGACTTCGGTGCATGTCAGGCGATCCAGCTCGCACCCTGGCGCTTGTCGGCTTCGGAGCGGTCACGGTAGCCCTGCAAGTCCGCGGTCGGGCCGATGCCGTCGACCGCCACAGGCCCGGTGATGGCAGCCGCCTGCGCCGCGTCGAGCACCATGATCGGCGTCTCGCCGTTCCCCGCCTGCTCGATCGCCTGCCGCAACAGCTTGCGATAGGCGACGATCGCCTTGTCGGACGTGCCGAGATGCTCGGCCGTGCGGTCCTGGATCTCGCCCATCGACTCGCACGCCCACTGGTCGTGCACGTTGATGTCCGGACCCATGCCGGTGAACGTGTCGTGCTCCTGCTCGTGCGGATCGAAACCGTAATCATTGCTCTTGTTTCGGTTCGGCACGTAGTCCGGCAGCGAATACAATTGGAGACGTTGGCGCCGCATCTCGTCCTTGTCGACCGGCTGCCCGAAGGAAGTGAAGATCGCGTACCAGTAGTGCTTCGTGTCGTCGACCGGCACGTGCCACTGCGTGATCGTCATCTCGCGGCTCATCGGAATGACGAAGGCGTTCGGAAACATCAGGTTTGTGACGCGCACATGCGTGCTGTCGTCGCTGATCGCGCGCGTCGTCACCAGGCGGAAGCCGTAATCGGTCGGCTCGACGTCGATGCGCGGCCGCGTGAACTCGCGCATGATGCGCGACATCGGCATGTCGGAGTCGCGCGTGACGTCGCGGAACACCTTGCCGTAGCTCTTCGTCGGATCGTCGTCATGGAAGAAGCGGTGCAGGAACGAGGTGTGCACCGGATCGATGCCGACCTCGAGCGACTGAAGCCAGTTGCAGTCGATCAGGCCCTTGAACGCGAAGGTGTGGCTGTCGGGCGCGACGAAGCAGTCGAAGGCCGGCAGCGCCGGCGGCGAACCCGCGCCCATATAGGCGAACAGGATGCCGCTCTTCTCGACGACCGGATAGGACTTCTGCTGGATGTTGGCGCAGAGCTTGCTGTCGTGCGGCTCGGCCGGCGTCTCAAGGCATTTGCCGTTCACGTCGAACAGCCATCCGTGGAACGGGCAGCGCAAACCGCCGTCTTCGAGGCGGCCATAGGCGAGATCAGTGCCGCGATGCGGACAGTGGCGGCCGACGAGGCCGTAGCGGCCGCGCTCGTCGCGGAAGATCACCAGGTTCTCACCGAACAGGCGGATCGGCTTGATCGGGCGATTGCCGTCGAGCTCGGCGACCAGCGCCGCGGGCTGCCAGTAGCGGCGCATCAGGTCGCCGGCCGGCGTACCGGGGCCGGTGCGGGTGATGAGATCGTTCTGCTCCCGGCTCAGCATGGCGGCGGCCTCCCCTCGGCGCTTGTTCGTTGACCGAACAAATGTTCGGAAATAGATTAGAGACATTCCACGCGCGAGTCCAAGGGGCCGCATGCCGCGCATCAAGCGATCGCCCGCCGAACAGGATCTCGCCGATTCGGGCGCCGAGTTTCTCGAGGCGCTGGCCCGGGGGCTGCGCGTCATCGAGGCGTGCGGTCGCGACCGGCGCTGGCTGACACTGAGCGACGTCGCGCGGCTCGTCGACATGCCGCGCGCGTCGGTGCGGCGCATCCTCGCGACCCTGGTGCGGCTGGGGTACGCCGAGAGCGACGACCGCCTGTTCCGTTTGACGCCGCGCATCCTGACGCTGGCCGGGGCGTACCTGACGTCGAACCCGGTGTCGGACATCGTGCAGCCGGCGCTCGAGCGCCTGAGCGACCAGACCGGCGAGGCCTGCTCGGCCGCCGTGCTCGACGGCGGCGAGGTGGTGATGATCGCGCATGCATCGCCGAACCGCATGCTGCCGGTGAGCGCGCAGATCGGCTTCCGCCTGCCGGCGCTGTCGAGCTCGCTCGGCCGCATTCTCGTCGCCGCGCTCGCCGACAGGGACATGGACGCGCTCATCGCGCGAACGAAGGTGCCGAAGCTGACGGCGACGACCGTGAGCGACAAAGCCGCCTTGCGCCGCGCCATCGTGAAGGCGCGCGCCGACGGCTATTCGCTGGTCGATCAGGAGGCCGAGGCCGGTTTCCGCTCGATCTCGGTGCCGCTCAAGAGGCGCGACGGCCGCACCATCGCGGCGCTCAATATCGGCGTCCACACCGAGCGCGTGCCGCTGGATGCGATGCGCAAGGTGTTCCTGCCGAAGCTGCGCGCGCTGGCCGAGACTGTGGCGCCGCAGATCATCTGAACGAAAACGGCCGGCGCGAAGGCCGGCCGCGAAACCCTTCATCTCGTCATCACCGGGCCTGTCCCGGTGATCTCGCTCAGGCTGGCACTGTGACCTTCTAAGCGAGATGGCCGGGACAAGCCCGGCCATGACAGTAATCCATCAGCCCGCCAGCCGCGCGGCCCAGCCGGTATCGATGCGCCGCCGCCAGGCGGTCTGGCGCAGGCCGAGCAGCCGCTGCGCGGTCGTCCGCGCCTCGGCGCGGGTCGATGCGGCGCAGGTCCGGTACTCGAGGTCGGACACCCGCGACATCGGCGGCTGCTTGCGGAAGAGCCGGGCGAAGGCGCCGACGCCGCCGTTGAGCTTGAGCTCGGTCAGCGAGCTGGCGACGTTTTTCGCATGGCCGAAGGCGACCACGCGGCCGGTCATCGTATGACGGACTTCGTACACGCCCGGACCGATCGGCGCCTCGACGGTGCCGCCGCTCAGTGCATCGGGGAAACGCTTCCAGCTGCTCCAGGTCTGCATACGAAATCTCTCTGGTCTGGTGTTCAGGCCATGCACAAACGCGACAGGCCCTTATTCGTTCCGGGCGGTCAATGGCGCGCGCCGATAATCAGCCATGCGACGCGACGTCGCGTTTGATACGCCGTGGAGACTGGCCTTGCTGATGGTCCGGTGATAGCCGCCACGCGCCCGCGATTCGACTGCCGGCCGCGCTTCAATGTCCCGGCAGGACGAGCACTTTCGGCTTGGCTGGCAGCGTGCCTTTCGACACGACCATGGTCGGGACCTCGTTGAACGAGACGTCCCATTCCTGGCGGGCGCGCGACAGGAACCTCTCCAGCGTGTAGCTCGAGAAATAGTGCATCGGGATCATCAGCGGCGCCTTGAGCGATTTCAGGACCTCCATCATGCCTTCGAGGTCGAGCGTGTAGTTGCCGTCGACCGGCACGAAGACGACGTCGATCTTGCCGATCTCGTTCAATTGCTGCTGCGTCAGCGTGTGATGCAGATGGCCGAGATGGGCAATGCACAGATTGGCCGCCTCGAAGATGAAGATCGAATTGCCGTGCCGCTCGGTGCCGCCGTCGTAAGTGCGGATGTTGGTCGGCACGTTGCGCACGCGCACGTCCTTGTAGGTCATGTCGATGCGCGCCGGCTTCTCGTCCTCGGCCCAGCCGTGCAGGACGTATTTGATGCCGGGCTCCGGGTGCAGCGTGTAGTGCGACGAATGCGCGTGGTTCATCGTTACGATATCGGGCAGCGCCGGCGGCCGGACCCAGTCATTGTAGTCAGTGGCGATGCGCACGCCTTCGGGCGTCTCGATCACGAAGGTGGCGTGACCGACATAGGTGAAGCGCAATTCGTCGCGCGCGAGTGCGGCGAGACGCATGGCGGCGGGTTGGAAGACGGGCGAGCGCCCGGCAATGTAGCCAGGGCAGCTGATTTCCGTCATTTCGGGCTTGGCCGGCGCGGGCGCCGCGCCCTGGGCGAAGGCCTGCGTCACAGCGGACGTAAGAGCGAGCGCCGCGAAAAGGAATTTCACCGCAATGCCGCGCATGAGTTCACCCCGCACATCACCGGCGGGATGAATCTGGCACGCCTTGCGGCCGCCGCGCCACTCCCCTCACGCGGAGTTGCGCGGCCGGCCGGCGGCCTCTTGCCTCAGTCGAAGTAGCGCGCGCCGCGCACCGATGACACGATCAGGCCCTTCGGCGTCTGGACGATCCAGCGGCCGTCGATGCGGCGGATCGATTCGACGCGGCCGAGGCCGGGCAGGCTCGCGCCGGGCACGACCTCGAAGATTTCGCCGTGGCTTTCGACCAGCACCGCGCCCCGCGCGGCGCCGCGCACCGACCAGCCGGGAACGACCAGCGGACGCGGCTGGCTCTCGACCGCGGCGATCTGCTGCGGCCGCGGCTGCGGCAGCGGCGTCGCCTCGGCGATCGCGGGAGCTTGCGCCGCGACCGTCTGCGGCGCGGAGATGGAGCCGGTAACCTCGGCGCTCGCCTGCGCCAGCGCGGCATTGGCCTTGGTGGTCGCGACGGCGAGCTTCTCGTTCATGGTCTGGCTGAGCTTGGCGAGCTGCGCGGTCTGCGCATGCGCCGACTTCGAGGCGACGTCGAGGCTCGTCTTCAGCGTCGACAATTCGTCGCCGAGACGCGCGATCGTCTGCTGCATGACTTTGCGCTCTTGCAGGTTCGCGGTCTGCTCGTGCGAGCCGGAGAGCGAGTTCGCCGTGACGGCGCCGATCACCGCGCCGAGCGCGACGGCGACCGTGACGGACGCGGCGAGCAGCGCCATGCGGCGGCGGCGCAGCGCCAGGCGCAGCGGAATGACGTTGGTCGCCGGCGCGATCGGCGAATCGCCGGTCGCGATCGTCTCGGCCTTGGCAGCAACGGGCTCGTCCTTGGCGGCGACCGGCTCGTCCCTGGTCGCGGTCACGTCCGCAACCGCAGGCTCGTCGTCCTTCGCCGGCGAGATCGACGGCGATTCGACCGTCGGCAGTATTTCGGTTTTCGCGGCCGAAGCTTCGGCCGGCTGTTCGTTCGTCGATTTCTGGGTGTCTTCGCGGTCGGCCATTGGCCTGTCCCCCGTCCTGGTTCCTAACAAGCGGTAACCAGCTTCGGTTACCAACTCGTTACCAGGACGGCCGGCCGCGCTTTTGTATCAAAAGCTCGGCCAGTGAACCGCTAGACCGCGAGGCCGTTCTCGGCGGCGAGCGCCTTGAGCGACACCGCCGGACGGGCGCCGATGTGCTGGATGACTTCCGCCGCGGCGAGGCCGCCGAGGCGGGCCGCGGTCTTCACGTCCTTGCCGCGCGCCAGCCCGACGAGGAAGCCGGCGGCGAACAGGTCGCCGGCGCCGGTCACGTCCGCGACCTGCGCGATCGGCGCGGCCGGCACCGCCGTCATGCCGTCCCTGGCGATGACGACGCAGCCCTTCTCGCTGCGCGTGACGACCGCGAGCTTGGCGTCCTGCTGCAGCGCCTTGGCGCCGGTGTCGAAGTCGCCCGTCTCGTACAGGCTGCGCAGCTCGTGCTCGTTCGCAAACACGATGTCGACGGTGCCCTTGCGGATGAGGTCGAGGAATTCGCCGCGCTAGCGGCCGACGCAGAAGGCGTCCGACAGCGTGAGCGCGACGCGGCGGCCGTTCTTGTGCGCGATGCCGGCGGCCTTCACGAACGCTTCCTTGGCCTGCGGCGGGTCCCACAGATAGCCCTCGAGATAGACGACTTCCGCGGCCGCGATCTGCGCCTCGTCGATGTCGGAGGGACGCAGGTCCTGCGCCGCGCCGAGGAAGGTGTTCATGGTGCGCTCGCCGTCCGGCGTCACCATGATGTAGCAGCGCGCGGTCGAAGGCCCGTCGGTCGCGGGCTTGGTGTCGAACGCGACCTTGATCGAGCGGATGTCGTGCGCGAACGCCTTGCCGAGTTCGTCGTCCTTGACCTTGCCGACGAAGGCCGCGCGCGCACCGAAGCTCGCGACGCCGGCGATGGTGTTGGCGGCCGAGCCGCCGGACGACTCCGTCGCCGGACCCATGGCGTCGTAGATCGCCTTCGCGCGCGCCTCGTCGATCAGCGCCATCGAGCCCTTGTTCATGCCCTGCGCCACCAGGAAGTCGTCCTCGGCGCGGGCGATGACGTCGACGATGGCGTTGCCGATGCCGAGCACGTCGTAGCGGGAAGCGGTCATGGATGGTCCTTTTCGAGGGGCAAGGCGCCGAAAGCGCGCGGCACTATAGCCATTGCCCCCTCGGAGGCAATGTTGGGCGCATCATACCGAAAGGGGCAAAAGCCCAACGGGAATGGGCCTTGGCGGCGCGCCTCAATGAACCGGCGGCAGGCGCTTGAGCACTTCCAGGCTCCACCACAGGAAGTAGCCGCCGATCGCGATACCGAGCGCCACCTTGATCAACTGGATGACGAGTTCGTCCTTGGTCATCGAATTTCCGCCTGCTGCTGCGCCCCGGATCGTCTCGCAGCACCTATAAAGGAACGGCGGCGGCTTTGGTATCGCCCGCGCCCCCGCATTCCAGACCTTGCGCGGCCCACGCGGTCATGCGATGTGGCCCGCCACAATCTCCTGGGAGTTAAGGCGATGGCGTTCAAGGAACGCGTGTTTTCCGGCGTGCAGCCGACCGGCAACCTGCACCTCGGCAACTATCTCGGCGCGATCACCAA
>JBQCFB010000400.1:0-2471 GCA_051959715.1 Pseudolabrys sp. | reverse complement strand
CGCCTCGGCGTCGGACCGCGCGCGCCTCATCGGCTCGGCCAACATCCTGCGCCGCCGCAAGGAAGGCGGATGGCACGCCGACATGATCGACGGCCTGAGCCTCGTGCAGGCGGTCGGCAGGGCCGGCGGCGTCATCGCGGGCCGCCGCTGTCTGCTCGCCGGCGCGGGCGGGGCCGGATGCGCCATCGGGCTTGAACTCCTGAACGCCGGCGCGGCGGCGCTGGCCGTTCATGACGCCGATGATGCACGGCGCGATCGCCTCGTTGCGCTCCTCGCCACCGCGCATCCCGGCCGCGTCGCGTCCGGATCGGCCGACCCGACCGGCTTCGACGTGATCATCAATGCGACCCCGTCCGGCATGCGCGCGGGCGACACGCCGCCGGTCACGTTCGAGACGCTGGCGCCGGGCATGTTCGTCGGCGAGGTCATCACCGCGCCCGAGATGACGCCGCTCCTCGTCGCGGCGCGGGCGCATGGCTGCGGCATCTCGACCGGCGTCGCCATGTTCGAGGCCAGTGTCCGACTCATGTTCGATTTCTTCACAGCCGCGTAACCGGCGCCGCCGGCAACCGCTGCTTGCTGGCCCCGATTTGCGCGCCGGTTAAGGTCGCGGCCGGACGTTCCGCGTCAAGCCTGAGTCGTCTGGCCCGCCGCTTGCTTTGTGAATTCCCGCAACATCGTCCACCGATCGCCCGCGACATGGCTGCGCCGCAGCCGGCCGCCCGGCGAAGAGAACACGTCAGCCCGATCCGATGCTCCACGCCGTCATCCTGATCTGCAGTCTCGGCCAGCCCTGCACGCCGGACTCCGCCACCGACCTCATCCGCACCCCGGTCATGAGCGCACTGCCCGCCATGTGCTTCATGCAAGGGCAGGCCTATCTCGCGCAGACCGAGCTCGGCCGCTCGCTCGATACGAGCCAGCAGATCCGTATCTCCTGCCAGCGCGAAAAATAGGCTGGCCGCGGCCGCCTCGCGGTATTGCGCGGCGGGCGGCGGCGCGGTTCACAAAGCCCGGCCCCAAGCCTATTGTGCCCGCGAGAGCGGCGCTTTTTGTGCGCGCGATGGAGAGCGAGCCATGGCCGAACGGTCATTTGCACGGGAGGTGCGAGACCTCGAACTCGGCGACGGCCAGGAGTTCCGGGGCGAAGGCATCCTGGCGCTGACCAAGGCGCTCCTGCAATCGGGCGTCGGATATGTCGGCGGCTATCAGGGCGCGCCGATCTCGCACCTGATGGACGTGCTCTCGGACGCGCAGGACCTGCTCGGCAAGCTCGGCGTGCAGTTCTCGGCCTCGGCCTCGGAAGCCGCCGCCGCCGCCTCGCTGTCGGCATCGATGATGTACCCGATCCGCGGCGCGGTGACATTCAAGTCGACCGTCGGCACCAATGTCGCGTCCGATGCGCTCGCCAATCTCGCCTCGAGCGGCGTCACCGGCGGCGCGTTGATCATCGTCGGCGAGGATTACGGCGAAGGCTCCTCGATCATGCAGGAGCGCTCGCACGCCTTCGCGATGAAGTCGCAGATCTGGCTGCTCGACCCACGGCCGGACCTGCCGTCGATCGTGAAATCGGTTGAGGACGGATTCCAGCTCTCGGAGGCGTCGAGCACGCCGGTGATGCTGGAATTGCGCATCCGCTCCTGCCACGTGCACGGCTCGTTCATCGCGCGGGACAACAAGCGGCCGCCCTACACTTTGGCGCAGGCGCTCGAAGCGCCGGTGCGCGACGTCAACAAGATCGTGCTGCCGCCCGCCTCCTACGTGCAGGAGAAGGAAAAGATCGACAAGCGCTGGCCGGCCGCCGTGCAGTTCATAAAGGAGCGCAAGCTCAACGAGGTGTTCGACGGCGATCTCGCCGACATCGGCATCGCGCTCCAGGGCGGCATGTACAACGGCGTCATGCGCGCGCTGCAACGGCTTGGCCTCGCCGACATCTGGGGCAAGACGCGCATCCCGCTCTACGTGATGAACGTCACCTATCCGCTGATCGACGACGAGCTCGCCGAGTTCTGCGCCTCGAAGCGGGCGGTGCTGATCGTCGAGGAAGGCCAGCCCGACTTCATCGAGCAGGCGGTCAACACCATCCTGCGCCGCCGCGACATCAATACGCGTCTCTTCGGCAAGGACATGCTGCCGATGGCCGGCGAGTATACGCCGGATGTGATGCTGAAAGGCGTGCGCGCCTTCGTATCCGCCGCCGCGCCCGGCGCGCTGGCCGACGCCGACCGCGCACCGAACCTGCCTGTGATCGCCGAAGACCCGCGCATCAAGGCGCTGGCGAACGCAGTGCCGCCGCGGCCGCCGGGCTTCTGCACCGGCTGCCCGGAGCGGCCGATCTTCGCGGCGATGAAGCTCGTCGAGAAGGAGCTCGGTGCGCATCACGTCGCGGCCGACATCGGCTGCCACCTGTTCTCGATTCTGCCGCCGTTCAACATCGGCGCCTCGACCATGGGCTACGGCCTCGGGCCGGC
>JBQCFB010000399.1:0-5021 GCA_051959715.1 Pseudolabrys sp. | reverse complement strand
GTACCATTCGGTGATCCAGCTTGCGACGAAGCCGAGGGCGTTCGCGGCCACCACCAGCGCCATGGCGGCGGCGCCGGCCGAGAGCTGCTGCTCCCATTCGGGGATTTTCACGTGCGGCGCCGCGCGGCTGACGACGGCGATCACGAGCGGGGCGCGGGCGAGGCGGTTGCGCTCGAAGTCGAGCTGATCGGCGGTCGCCTGCGGATTGTTGGCGGCGAAGCGCCTGGCGATCGTCGCGCCTGCTGCAACGCGCGCCTCACCCTCGAACACGATGAAGCGCCACGGCGCGAGCTTGCCATGGTCGGGCACGCGCGAAGCGATCGTCAGCAATGTCTCGAGCTCGCGCGCGTCGGGGCCGGGGCCGGTCATTTCGATCGGCTTGACCGAGCGGCGCGTCTTCAGGAGATCGAGGGCGTCGGGCATGGCGTGTTCTCGTCGGCGGGGTTTGCGCCGTAGCATGCCGCCCCATGGGGTGACAAACCTCTGCGGCTTGAATTCGCCGCGATTTGGCCCGAAAAGGGCGTGGCATGCGCTTCCCGCCCGTCATCGCAGCCGTATACGGCCGGCTCCGGCCGGCCTTCGCTGTTTTGGCGCTCGTCCTGGCATGTCTTGCCGCCGTGCCTGCGCTCGCCCAGGGGCAGGGCAATGGCGGCCTGCTGTCGGGCGCGCCGGCGGCCGGCATGATCTCGCCCAATGCCAACGTGTTCGGTCCGGGCACCGCGCTCACCACGCCCGGTGAATCCCTGATCATGCCCGGTGCGCCGGGCGCCATGCCCATGGTGCCGGCCGGGCAGGTTGCGCTGGCGCTCGGTGCCCGCTTCGGCAAGGACGCGGCGCCGATCTCCGGCGGCCTCGACTGGCGCGTCTATGCCGCCAAGCCTGACGCGTCCGGCAACTTCCGGCTCATTCGCGAGGACAAGGGCCCGGCTCCGACCATCGTGCTGCCGGCGGGCAATTACATCGTCCACGTCGATTTCGGCCTCGCCACCGCGGTCAAGCCCGTCGCACTCCGGGGCCCGACGGTGCACGAGATGTTCGACCTGCCGGCCGGCGGCCTGCGCATCGAGGGCCGCGTCGGCAATGCGCGCATCCCGCCGGGACAGATCTCGTTCGAAGTCTACAAGGGCAGCCAGTTCGAGCCGGGCGATCGCCGTCCGATCGCCGAGCACGTGCTCACGGGCGCGGTGCTCGTCGTGCCCGAAGGCACTTATTACATCGTCTCCAATTACGGCGACGCCAATTCCGTGGTGCGCTCCGACATCCGCGTGCAGGCGGCGAAGCTCACCGACGTCACCGTCAATCATCGCGCCGCGGCGATCACGCTCAAGCTCGTCGCCGAGAAGGGCGGCGAGGCGCTCGCCAACACGGCCTGGTCGGTGCTGACGCCGGGTGGCGACACGATCAAGGAATCGATCGGCGCGTTCCCGCGCGTGATCCTCGCCGAGGGCGAGTATCGCGCCATCGCCCGCAACGAGGGCAAGGTGTTCGAGCGGGAGTTCAAGGTCGTCGCCGGCGTCGACGGCGACGTCGAGGTTTTGGCGCGGTGAGCGACGACGCGGCCGCATCCTTCGCCGGTCTCGATCCCGGCGCTACCGCGTTTCTCTTCGACGTCGACGGGACGCTGATCGATATCGGTCCCGCGCCCTTCGAGGTCGACGTGCCCGACACGCTGCGCGCGGCGTTGTCGCGGCTGCTCGATCTTTCGGACGGCGCGCTCGCGCTCGTGAGCGGCCGGCCGATCCGCGATCTCGACCGGCTGTTCGATCCCTTGACGCTGCCGGCCGTCGGTGGTCACGGCGCGGAGACGCGCCTGCATACGGGCGAGCGCGCGCGCCGCATCGCCGACCTGCCGCAAAGCCTGCGCGACTATCTCATCGCCGCTGTCGCTCCCGATCCGCGCCTCGGCTACGAGGACAAAGGCTATTCACTCGCGCTGCACTTCCGCAAGGCGCCCGAGCACGAGCGTCACCTCGTCTCGCATGTCGAGAAGGGGCTCGCGATCTATCCCGACGAGAAGCTCGAAATACTTCCGGGCAAGGCGATGATCGAGGTGAAGCGGCCGGGCGTCACGAAGGGAGAGGCGGTGCGCGCGTTGATGACGCAGGCGCCATTCACCGGCCGCCGTCCGGTCTTCATCGGCGACGACGTCACGGATCAATCGGTGTTCTCCGTGATGCCGGAGCTCGGCGGCGCGAGCTATTCCGTCGGCCGCAGCTTCGACGGCGTGCCGCATGTGTTCGCGACGCCGTCCGATGTGCGGCGCGCGCTCGCCGGCCTCGCCGGGGCGGGGCGCTGATCAGCGCTGCCGCGCCGACAGGACGAGCGTCTCGTTCTCCTCATCGTTGAGCGGACCCGCGGTCCAGTCGATGCCGGGCAGCGGCGTCACGGTCACGTTCGGCACCAGGCCGAGCGCGAAGGTCGGATCGAAATAGCGCATCGTGCGCGTGTTGAGGTCGATGACCCGGCCCGGCATCAGCGGCCCGACATCGTTGATCCGCACGATCGCGCGCTTCTCGCCGCACTCGACGAGGGCAAAGGTCGGCCGGTAATTTCGCCCGTAATGAATGCCGCCGAAGGCGCCGCGCAGATCGGTCTGGATCGCCGCCGTCCAGGCTTCGGGATCGTAGAGTTCGCCGGACGCCGTCTCGATCCCTTCCGGTTCGTTCGTCGTCCACGGATCGTAGGTCGAGGCGGTGCCGAAAATGCCGGCCTCGATCATCTGCACGTCGAGCGAGGCGAGACGCTGATCCTGCGGCTCGGCCTGCGACGGCGTCGCCGGCGAAAGAAGTAGCAGCGCGAGCAGGAAGCACGACGGCCATCGGCCGATTTCCAAAAGTCGCACGGTGCCCTCGGACGCAAGGTTGTTGCCCGAGGTGATTTGAACCGCTCACCCGTGAAACGGCGGTGAAATACGACCGCTCAAAATGCAGCCGGGTTTTAAGTAAAAAGCGGCGGGCTCGGCGAGCAATTCCTAATTTGCAGGCCCAGCAGCGCCGATTGAACGGTGAGGCGATACCGCTGCGGCGAGGTTTTTGAACTTGAAGCGCATTCGCGCGTTGTTCCATCGGGCCGATTTGCCGCACGGGCATGCGTCCCGGATTTGCTACCGAGTGCGCGGGGTGCGGCCTCTGGGGAGGATCGGTCTTTGCCGAGATTGGTGGTCGTATCCAACCGCGTCGGGATTCCGGACGGCGGCGCGCGCGCCGGCGGCCTGGAGGTCGCGATCCGTCCTGCGCTCAAGCGCCGCGGCGGCATCTGGTTCGGCTGGAGCGGCAAGATCTGCGACGACGATCCCGGTCCGCCGCGGACGACGGTGCAGGAGAACGTCTCCTACGTCACCATCGACATGCTCCGCGACGACCACGAGGAGTTCTACAACGGCTTCGCCAACCGCGTGCTGTGGCCGATCCTGCATTACCGGCTCGACCTCGCCGAATTTTCGCGCCGCGACCTCGGCGGCTACTTCCGCGTCAACGAGTACTTCGCGCGCAATCTGGAGAAGCTCCTGCGGCCCGACGACGTTGTCTGGGTGCACGACTATCACCTGATCCCGCTGGCGCGGGCGCTGCGCGAGCGCGGCCACAAGAACCGCATCGGTTTCTTCCTGCACATTCCGTGTCCGCCGCCGGAGATCCTCACCGCGCTGCCGAACCACGAGCGCCTGATCCCCTCGCTCGGCGCTTACGACCTGATCGGGCTCCAGACCGAGACCGACGCCAACAATATTTGCCGTTATCTCGAGAAGGAGTGTCACGTCCGCCGTTCCGGCGACGGCGTGTTCGATTTCGACGGCCGCAGCGTGCGCGTCGGCGTCTATCCGGTCGGCGTCGAGACCGAGCCGTTCGCGCGGCTGGCACGCCGCGCCATCGAGACCGCCTTCGTGCGCGAGGTGCTCGAGAGCCTGTCGGGTCGCGCCATGATCATCGGCGTCGACCGGCTCGATTACTCCAAGGGCATCCCGGAACGGCTCAACGCCTTCGAGCGCTTCCTCGCCAATTTTCCCGACTGGCGCGGCAAGGTCACCTATCTCCAGATCACGCCGCGCAGCCGCACCGGGATTCCAGAGTATGCCGACATCGGCCGCGTCGTCGGCGAGACGGTCGGGCGCATCAACGGTACGTTCGGCGAGGCGTCATGGACGCCGTTGCGCTACATCAACAAGGCGCACAGCCGCACTGCGCTTGCCGGCCTCTACCGCGCCGCGCGCGCTGCGCTCGTGACGCCGCTCCGCGACGGCATGAACCTCGTCGCCAAGGAATACGTCGCCGCGCAGAACCCGGACGATCCCGGCGTGCTCGTTCTGTCGCGCTTTGCCGGCGCGGCGCACGAATGCGCGGCGGCGCTGCTGGTCAATCCCTACGATCCGGAAGGCGTCGGCGCCGCCATCAACCGCGCGCTGGCCATGCCGCTCGCCGAGCGGCGCGAGCGACACGCGCACAATTTCAGGGCGCTGGCGCAGAACGACCTGACGCGCTGGGCCGAGCGCTTCCTGTCGACGCTGGAGCACGAGACGGGCCGGTCCGCCGTGCGCCTCGTGCCGCGCACCGCGGCGGGGCACTGATCGCGGCTTGACATAAATCAGGGCGAAGCCGTCCGGGGCAGGGCACAAAGCGCGCGTCTGCCATCGACCGGACGTCCGTCATGACCCGCACCCGTGCCGTGCTCATTTTTCTCGTCGTGGCTGCAAGCGCAACGTTCGCCGCGACGGCGGCCGGCGCCGCCGATGCCGGGCACGGCGAAGTCATCGCGACGCGCTGGTGCGCCGCCTGCCACGCCGTCTCGCCTTCCCAGACGCAGGCCAGCACGCAATCGCCGCCGTTCTCGGAGATCGCGCGGAAGCCGACCTTCGACGCGGCGCAGCTTGCGCTCTATCTGCTGCTGCCGCATCCGCGCATGCCCGACATGGGCATGTCGCGCGACGAGGCGGCCGACCTCGCCGCCTATATCGCCGCGCAGCGCTGAAGGCCGCGGCGCGACCGCTACTGCTTCGCCCCTTTCAAATCCGGCGGCAGCGCCTCGTC
>JBQCFB010000398.1:0-2158 GCA_051959715.1 Pseudolabrys sp. | reverse complement strand
GGCGAGAGCTCCATCGCCGCGCTCATGCGGTCGCCCCGCGCAGGCGGTGGACGGCATAGGCGATCGTGCCGGCGGAGATGCCGGTCCACATGATGTCGAGCCCCACCTCGTAATAGACCAGCGCCGGGCCGATGATCAGGCCGAGCACGAGCGCGAGGCGGTCGATCATCGCGGTGGCGTTGCGCGCGGTCGAGATCAGGAACGAAACCGGCGTGAGAAACAGGAGTGCGCCGGCGAACAGGGTCGGCAGGCCGGCCGCGAGATAGAAGCCGACAAGGCCGAAGACGCTCGCGACCGCCATGAAGCCGCACGACAGGCCGTTGCAGAAGACGACGCGATGCTCGCGCTCCATCGACGGCAGCAGCCGGAAAGACTCGACCCACATGCTCACCGAGGTGAAGTGGGTCGGCAGCAGCAGGTCGGCGAGGCCCCTGCCCGGCCGCCTGATGAGCGGCAGCAGCGCCACCACCATCGGCAAGAGCCGCATCGCGCTCAATGTCACCGCAAGCGCCACCTCGAACATGGTGGCCCCGCCGCCGATCGCGCTGATCAGGATGACCTGCGCCGGGCCAGCCCAGACCACGATCGTCGACGTCGTCACCCACAGCGCCGACAGCCCGGCATCGTGCGCCAGCGCGCCGATGCCGACATAGGTGCCGGACATGACCATGGCGAACACCGAGGTCCATGCGGTGCGTACGCCGGCGGCGAAGGCGGCGCTGGACGACTCGAATGTACGGGCGGGCGGCATGGCGGGCGCCACCTGTCCCATAGGCAGGCGCGCGCCGCAATGCGGAGCGCCGCATCACGGCCATGCGGCGCAACGGAGCGGGCAACGAAAAAGGCCGGGCTTTTCGGCCCGGCCCTTTTGCATTTTGAGCAGCAATCAGACCTTCGCCAGCGGCACCTTCGGCACCGATGAGCGCTTCGGTGGTCGCGGCCGCGGCGAGCGGCGCTTGGCCTTCGGGCGCACGGCCGGGATCTTCTCCGGCCGCGGCGTCACCGGGCCGTCGAGGAACTCGAGGCCCAGCTTGTCGCGGCCGTTCTCGTCGTGCGTGACGACGACGCGGACGTGACCGCCGTTCTTCAGATGGCCGAACAGCACCTCATCGGCGAGCGGCTTCTTGATGTGCTCCTGGATGACGCGGGCCATCGGCCGCGCGCCCATGAGCTCGTCATAGCCGTTGGCGATGAGCCAGCGCGTCGCCTCGTCGGAGAGTTCGATGGTGACGTTGCGGTCGCCGAGCTGTGCCTCGAGCTGAAGCACGAACTTCTCGACCACCTTGGCGATCACCTCCTGCGACAGATGCGCGAAGGTCACGACCGCGTCGAGCCGGTTGCGGAATTCCGGTGCGAAGATGCGGCTGATCGCCTCCTGGTCGTCGCCCTCACGCTTGGTGCGGGTGAAGCCGTAAGCGGCCTTGGCCATGTCGGCCGCGCCCGCATTCGTCGTCATGATCAGGATGACGTTGCGGAAATCGACCTGCTTGCCGTTGTGGTCGGTCAGCTTGCCGTGGTCCATGACCTGCAACAGCACGTTGAACAGATCGGGGTGCGCCTTCTCGATCTCGTCGAGCAGCAGCACCGAGTGCGGATGCTGGTCGACGGCGTCGGTGAGCAGGCCGCCCTGGTCGAAGCCGACATAGCCCGGAGGCGCGCCGATCAGGCGCGACACGGTGTGCCGCTCCATGTACTCGGACATGTCGAAGCGCGTGAGCTCGACGCCGAGCGACTGGGCGAGCTGCTTGGCCACCTCGGTCTTGCCGACGCCGGTCGGGCCGGAGAACAGATAGCAGCCGATCGGCTTCTCCGGCTCGCGCAGGCCCGCACGCGCGAGCTTGATCGAGGCCGACAGCGACTCGATCGCCTTGTCCTGGCCGTAGACCACCGTCTTGAGCGTCTGCTCGAGATGCTGGAGCACCGCGGCATCGTCCTTCGACACGGTCTTGGGCGGGATGCGCGCCATGGTCGAGATCGTGGTCTCGATCTCCTTCAGGCCGATCGTCTTCTTGCGCCGGCTCTCGGGCAGCAACATCTGCGCCGCACCGGACTCGTCGATCACGTCGATCGCCTTGTCGGGCAGCTTGCGGTCGTGGATGTAGCGCGACGACAGCTCCACCGCCGCCTTGATGGCGTCGTTGGTGTATTTGAGCTTGTG
>JBQCFB010000397.1:0-4541 GCA_051959715.1 Pseudolabrys sp. | reverse complement strand
GCGCCGTCATGAACGCCATGAAATCGGCGTAAGCGTTGCGCGCCGCCTCGCTGTCGCAAGGCTTCAAGGCCAGGCAGTCGACGTCGGGCCGATCGGCGAAGGCGGAACGGATGTCGGTATCGGCCGGCGGCAGACCGCAATAGAACGCGTGCTCGGCCGGTGCGCCAATTCCGTAGCCGGCGAGGTAGGCGCCCATATAGGCCGCGCCGATGGTGACACCCGTGTCGTTGGGAGTCGGCGGCACCCAGAGATGCAGCCGTCCGGCGCGTCCCATCTCGCGACGGAACCAGCTGTCGTCGAAGTGCTCGAGCACGCGCATATTGCCAAGCGCGTTCAGGCCGATGCCGCCGGTCAAGACGAGGCGCTCGCAGCCCGTCGTCCTGATCCAGTGGGCGAGCACGTGCATCAGCGCGTCCTCGAACACCATCTGCGTCGCCGCCGCCTTGTCGAGGCGCTCGCGCGTCGCCTCTTTGTGCGCGATGTCCTCGACACGCAGCACGGCGTCCGGATTCCACATGTCGCTATAGCCGATCGGCTCGCCGAGGATGCGGACCAGCCCCGACTTGTACGGTTTGTGCAGGATATCGCACTGCCAGTTGGCGAAGTCGCGATCGATATGCACCGCGCCGTTGTCGCCGAGCACGAGGATGGGCTTCAGCGTCTTGTAATAGGCATTGCTGGTGCGGTCATTGTTGCCGTAGGCGGTGGCGCCCATGTAGCGGCCCTCGCTCGACAGCCAGGTCCAGCCGCCCTGCGTCGAAGAGATCACCGAATAGAAGATGCCCAGCGAGTCGGCGACGCTGTCGTTGCAGAACAGGCGCTGCATGCGCGCACTCTCGCAGACGTAGAACGAGATCGAACCCATGTCGCCGACGCCGTCGAACACCGCGACCAGCACGGGTTTGCCCTCGCGGGCGAACGGTGACGCGGCGTAGGAGTACCAGGCGTGATTGTCGTGATGGGCAGTCGCGATCACGGGCACGGGCACGCCGCCGATCTGTTCGCCGATGCGCCGCGCGGCGCGCATGCCGCGGTCGAGATCGCGCAGCGAGAACACCGGCGTCGGCTCGTTCGTCAGCATGCGCCAGGTGCCGGGGAATTCCTCGAGCACGCTGCGCACCAGCGTGGCGTTGAAGGTGGCGCTGTCCCAGGAGCCGAACCAGCCGTCGATGTCGGCGTATGACAGGCCGCGCTGCGCGAGCGCTTCGCCCATCGCCGCGATCGACTGGCGCGGATATTCGGTCGTGTGCTTGTTGCCGGAGAAGCGCTCCTCCTCGTTGTTGAGGAGAAGGCGCGGGCCCGCCTCGCGCGTCACCTCGACGAGGGCGACGCCGGCATTGTGCATGCCCGCGGCCGACACGCCGGCGAGATGGGCGGTCTCGCCGCGCTCGATCTTGCTGCGGATGCCGGCGATGATGTGCTTTGCGGTCTCGCTGCCGGCGCCGTGGATGTTGCGCCGTGCGTAGATCGGCTCGAACAGAGCTTTCGCGAGCTTGAAACCTGCGGCCGCCAGGCGCGGATGGCGCGGTCCGATCCGCATGCGTCCCCTTTTGAATCCGTTCTGGATGTGCTGCCTTTTGGGCCAGCGCGGCCTTAAAGGCAACCTTGGAGGGGGAGGCTAGATCAGGCCGCCGAGGCGCACGCCCGCCCGCAGGAATTTCTGGGGGTCGACCGCCTCGCCGTCGATGCGCGTTTCGTAATGGAGATGCGGTCCGGTCGAGCGGCCGGTCGAGCCGACCTTGCCGATCACCTGGCCGATATGGACCGTCTGGCCCACCTTCACGTCGATCTCCGAGAGATGACCGTAGCGTGTGGCGAAGCCGTTGCCGTGATTGACCTCGATCATGTTGCCATAGCCGCCTTCGCGGCCGGCAATGGTGACGCGCCCGGCGGCGGTGACGTGCACCGCATCGCCGACGTCGCCGCGCATGTCGAGACCCGTATGCATGGCCGGGCGGTGCAGGAACGGGTCCATGCGCACGCCGAAGGCCGAGCTCATGTCGACTTCGCCGGCGACCGGCTTGCGCACGGGGACGGCCACGAGCGCCTGTTGAAGGCGATCGGCGTCGGCGCGCGCGAGATTGATGCGGTAGAGCTGGCGGTCGAAGTCGCTCGCGCCGGCGCCCGGCGCCTTCAGGGGTACGAACGGCCCCCCGACGCCGCGCGGATGCGTCTTGCTCACATTGACGCCGAGATCGTCGAGGACGTCGCGCATGCGGCGCACCTTGCCGTCGGCGTGTTCTTCCATCTGCGCCAGCACGAGGGTCTGGCGCTTTTCGACGCGATCCATCGCCGACGAAATGCGGGCGAGCACGCCCTCCAGTCCGCCGCCCTTCATCGATTGGAGCGGATGGCTGGCGGACGCCACGACGCTGCGCGATTCAAGCCGCGCCTCGCGGTCGGGCGGCGCGACGAAGATGACGGTGTCGCTGATCGGAGAAGCCTTCGGCTTCGCCGGATCCGAGGCGGCGCGCGTGCCGCGAATGCCGCCGGTGGTGATCGTGTCGCCCGACAGCGCCGAGGTGCGGCTCTCGAGCATGGCCTGGCGCTTGATCAGCCCGTTGAGCTTTTGCTCGAACTGCTCCTGGTCGAGCAACTGCCGGCTCATGATGCGGTCGACCTGCGCCCGCAATTCCGCGATGCGGTCCTCGTAGGCGTACTGCATCTGCGCCTGGCGCCCCATGAGGTGGGCGAGGACGCTGTCTCGGAACGCGAAATAGGTGCCGGTGCCGATCGTCCAGACGCCCATCACCACCGCCGTGCCGACGACGATCCAGAAGGCGACCGGACCGATGCGCACCTGCCGCCCTGCGTGCACCAGCGTGTAGTCGCCGTTGCGCTGGGGACGGCTCAAGGAGCGGGAGACCGAGGCAGCCGTGTGGGGACGGGGGACGGCCGCACGCGACGGGGCCGAAGGAGAGGGGTGCGACATCGACGCTCCACGCGGGAAACAACGCGCCGATATCGCCCGGATATGGTTAAGGAACAGGTAATGCGAATCGGGACATGACCGATTCGGCTAGGGCCGCCTGCACTTATAGTGCACGGACGGTTTCGAGCACCTCCTCGGCGTGGCCCTCGACCCGGACCTTGGGCCAGACGCGCAGGACGCGCCCGGCGCCGTCGATCAGGAAGGTCTTGCGGATGACGCCCATGAACTTGCGCCCGTACATCGATTTTTCGCCCCAGGCCCCGTACGCTTCGAGCATTGCTTTGGTTTCGTCGGAGCCGAGCGCGATGGAAAGCTTGTGCTTGGCCTTGAACTTGTCCTGAGCCGTCACCGGATCGGCGGAAACGCCGAGAACGTCTGTGCCGGCTCTGGCGAAGGCGGCCTTGAGCTTGCTGAAGGCGACCGCCTCGCGGGTGCAGCCGGGGGTATCGGCCGTTGGATAGTAATAGAGGACGAGATTGCGGCCCTTGAAGTCCTTCAGCGAGACCTTGCCGCCGCCGTCGCGCGGCAGCGCGAAAGCCGGCGCCTTGTCGCCGGGTCCGGGTTCAAGGTCCATTCGCCTTCCTTTCGTCGTTTTCGGCCGGTCAATGTCGCTGATGCCATTTGCGTCGGAGGGGCGCAACGGGTTCCATGACGCTCAGCCGATAGACCGTGTCGCGCGCTGGTCGGGACACTGGCGGGCGACAGTGCGCCCGGGGAGGGGCGCGCAGACGGCATGAAAGACACCGCGCACAAGCACAGGCACAGGGCACGTCGCGTCGCGCATCATCTCGGCGCCGCGCTCCTGCGCCGGGCCAAGCGCCTGCGTCGCCTGTCATGGCGGTTCCTGCATCGCAAATGGATCTGGCGCATCGCCATTGGCTCCGGCGTGACCCTCGCCGTGGCGGTGCTGGCTGTGGTGGGCCTGTGGTGGCGCCTCTCCAACGGACCGATCGAACTCGACATGGCGACGCCATGGCTCAAGAAGGCCATGGAGGAGAATTTCGGCGGCGATCATTCCGTCTCGGTCGGGGGCACGCAGATCGAGCGCGACGAGAACGGGCGGCCCACGCTTCGGCTCCGTGACATCGTCGTACGCGACCACGACGGCACCGTCGTCGCGAGCGCGCCGAAGGCCGAAGTCGGGCTGTCCGGCGGCTCTCTTTTGTCCGGCCGCCTCGTTGCCGAGAGCCTCAACCTCGTCGGTGCCGAATTGTCCATCCGCATCGAGAAGGACGGCCGCGTCACTGTTTTCGCCGGCGCGGACAAGCGGCCCATCGCGACCGCGCAGGCGCCGGCGTCGCCGCCGGCGGGCAGCGGCAAGTCGCCATCGGAGGCGCGCGGCGGAAGCTTCGAGGACCTCGCCGGCGCGCTCGCCTGGCTCGACAAGATCGGCGAGACCGGTCTCGACGGTCACGATCTGCGCGAACTCGGCCTGAAGGACGGCGGGCTTGTGGTCGAGGACCAGCGTGACGGCAAGCGCTGGACCTTCGACCGCATCAACGCCAGCCTGATGCGCCCGGCGCAGGGCGGCATCATGTTCAAACTCGAATCGGATGCGAAGTCGCGGCCCTGGTTCATCAATGCGGCGATGCGCCCGCTGGAAGGCGGG
>JBQCFB010000396.1:0-2880 GCA_051959715.1 Pseudolabrys sp. | reverse complement strand
GTCCGCTTTCGCGGACGATGACGCCGGAGGCCTACTGTCCCGCGCGCAGCTCCGGGTGCTTGGCGAGGCGCTCCTCGTTCAGCCGGTGGATCGCGAAGCACACCACCGCGCCGACCGCGAAGGGCAGCGCCGACCACATGTAAAGCCGCTCGACCGACATGCCGACGAACACCGCGCCGATCAGCGGGCCGACGATCGAGCCGATGCGGCCGATGCCGAGTTCCCAGCCGGAGCCGTTGGCGCGCAGCGAGGTCGGGTAGACCAGCGCGCCGATGACATTGATGCCGGACTGGATGCCGAGGACGAGGAAGCCGGCGATGAAGATCGTCACCAGGAGCGCCGTCTGCGAGGTCAGACCGGCGTAGCCGATGGCGCCGACCGCCGGCACCGCCAGCACGAACATGATGGCCACGGCGAAGAAGCGGTGCTTCTGCAGCCACCAGCACAGCACCAGCGCGCCGACCGTGCCGCCGATCTGCAGGCTGACGCCTGACAAGGCCGCGGTCGTCGGCGGCAGCTTGGCCGCCGTCATCAGCGTCGGCGTCCACGAGATCAGGAAGAAATAGCCCATCAGGTTGAGCGCGAAGAGCAGCCACAGGAGCGGCGTGATGACCTTGAGGCCTTGCCCGAAAAGGAATTTCGGGTTGAAGCCGGCGATGAAGATCGTCACCAGGAGCGCCGTCTGCGAGGTCAGACCGGCATAGCCGATCGCACCGACGGCCGGCACCGCCAGCACGAACATGATCGCGACCGCAGCGAAGCGATGCGTCTGCAACCACCAGCACAGCACGAGCGCGCCGACCGTGCCGCCTATCTGAAGGCTCGCGCCCGACAGCGCGACGGTGGTCGGCGGCAGTTTCGCCGCCGTCATCAGGGTTGGCGTCCAGCTGATGAGGAAGAAGTAGCCCATCAAATTGAGCGCGAACAGCAGCCACAGCAGCGGCGTGATCAGTTGCAGGCCCTGGCCGAACAGGAATTTCGGATTGAACCCCGCGACCTGCTGCTCGTCCTCGATGACGAAGCGGGCATTGTCCGGCACGACCGTGCCCGGGCTGATGGCGCGGACGAGCGCCGCCATCTTGGCGCGATGACCTTCGTGCAAGGCCATGTACTTGATCGATTCGGGCAGGCCGAAGATCGCCGCGAGGCCGGCGACGATCGGCGCGATGCCGCCGATCATGAAGATGATCGGCCAGCCGTGCGTCGGCACCAGCGCGGCGGTGACGAAGCCCGGAATGGCGCCGCCGAGCGGCACGAAGCCAACGGCGATAATGGCAAGCGTCGCGCGCAGGCGCCGCGGCGCGGACTCCGCGTTGATCGCGACCACGTTCGGGATGACGCCGCCAATGCCGAGACCGGCGAGCAGGCGCAGCCAGAACATCTGTTCGAGATTGGTCGCGTATGCGGCGCCGATGGTGAACACGCCGAACACGAGGTTCGCCGCGATCAGCGACACCTTGCGGCCGTAGCGGTCGCCGACGAAGCCGAACAGCGCCGATCCGAACAGAATGCCGACGAGGCTCGCGCTGAACACCGGACCCAGCGCCTTCGGCGACACGCCCCAGGCCTTCACCAGATGCGGCGCGGCGAAGGCGATTGCCGCGATGTCGTAGCCGTCGATGAGGACGAGGAAGAACGACCACACGAGCAGCGTGATCTGGAATGCGCCGAGGCCGCGCTCGTCGAGCAGCCGCGATACCGGTACGACCGGTTGGTCAGCCATTGCCATTGTTTCCCCCTGTTGCCCGTCGGTTTGATTTTTGTCTGCCGGGACGCACCGAAAAATCTAACCGAGCTGAACGCCGATGCAATGCAATTGCACGCGTCGTCCGCAATGGCGCGGCCGAGCGCGAGCGGAGTTTCCATGTCAGAAACCCGGAGTGGGCAGAGGTTGCAGTGCAGCAGATGGGCCGAAGACAGTGGGCGCGTGCGCGGTAACCTGTTCCCTTTGGCTGCCGCCGCGCTAGACTTGGCCGCAAAACAAGAATGCCTCGGGGGAGAAACGGTTTTCTGGGGAGGGTGACATGAGCGTCCTGCTCATCGCGTTCGGATCGATTGCGGCGATCTACGTCGTCGTGCTGCTGGGCTCGCCGCTGTTCGGCTCGGACCACTAGGGTCCCGCTGCCAAGGCCGGACCGTCTGAAGGCCCGCGCGCTGGCCGCGGCCGCCTTTTGCCGGAAGCACAGGCTCTGCTAGGACGGCCGGCTGTGAAATCCGGCGGCAGCGCCTATATCCGTCGCCACGCATATCCGTCCTGCCAAGGCCGCCCACGCAATGCCGTCAGAGATTGAAGTCGCCGACATCGGTGCCGGCGCCGCCGGCATCGCCGCCGCGCGACGCCTGACCGACGCCGGCGCGCCCTGCCTGCTGATCGAGGCGCGCGACCGGCTCGGCGGCCGCGCCTACACGGTCCAGCACGGCGGCCACGGCGTCGATCTCGGCTGCGGCTGGCTGCACTCCGCCGCGGGCAATCCGTTCGTGACAATCGCCGAGGCGCAAGGGCGCACGCTCGACCGCTCTTCGCCCGCCTGGAGCCGGCCGGCGATCGACCGCAATTTCCCGCTCGCCGATCAGCGCGCCTATCATCAGGCGATGGCGGACTACTACGAACGGCTGAGCGAACTCGCCGCGGACGCCGCTGACGTGTCCTGCGCGGCCGCATTCGAGCCGGGCAATCGCTGGAACGGCCTTATCGGCGCAGTGGTGAGCTACATCAGCGGCGGCGATGCGCGCGATGTCTCGGCGCGCGACTTCGAGAATTACGCGGGCACGGACGTGAACTGGCGAGTCAGCGAAGGCTACGGCACGGTCGTGGCCGCGCATGCGCAGGGCGTCGAGGTCGCGTTTGGCACCGTTGTCGAACGCATCGACCATAGCGGA
>JBQCFB010000395.1:0-6730 GCA_051959715.1 Pseudolabrys sp. | reverse complement strand
CGTCATGAATCTCGGCGCCAAGGGCGTCATCAACCGCAAGGACTTCAAGTGCTGGGGCCAGCTGCCGCAGGTCAATTCGGCCGAGTTCAATGACTGGGCCAAGGAGGCGCGGCGCTTCGGCAAGGCGATCTGGGACATCACGGGAAAACGCGACGTCGACATCGTGTTCGAGCATCCGGGCGAGGCGACGTTCCCGGTCTCGTGCATGGTGGTCAAGCGCGGTGGCATGGTCGTGTTCTGCGCCGGCACCACGGGCTTCAACATCACCTTCGATGCGCGCTACGTCTGGATGCGGCAGAAGCGCATCCAGGGCTCGCACTTCGCCCATCTGAAGCAGGCCTCGCTCGCCAACCGCTTCGTGCTCGAACGCCGCATCGATCCGTGCCTGTCGAAGACGTTCGACTGGGCGGACATCCCGAAGGCGCACACGATGATGTGGAAGAACCAGCACCCGCCCGGCACCATGGCGGTGATGGTCAACGCACCGGCAACCGGCCTGAGAAGCTTCGAGGACGTGCTCGAAGTCGCCGGCGGCGCCGGCGCCTGACGCCAAGCGTTCAGCTGCTGGAGAGCGCGGCGGGCACCGCCTGCGCGTCGATGATGCCGTCCTCTGACGATGCCGGTTTCAGGCCGCGACGGTAGGCCTGCAGCGGCCGCTCGATCAGCAGGTGGTTCATGGCCGCCCCGACGAACGCGATCGCGAGCACCACCGGCACGGTCTCGAACCAGGGCAGCATCCCGCGGAAGTAAACCGCGGCGGGATAGTGCCAGAGATAGATGCCGTAGGAGAGGACGCCGACCGCGGCGATGGGCGGCGCCGACAAGAGGCGGCTCACCCACGATTCTGGCGCGGAGGCCGCGATCAGGAGTGCGGCGGCGGCGAATTCGGCGAGCGTCATCGTCCACTCCATGGCGCCTTCGAAGCGCCAGCCGCCGATCATGAGCGCCAGAACCAGGGCGCCGGTCGCGACGACGCCGGACAGGTTGGCCAGTCGCTCGGGCATATGCTCGACCTTGCTGAGCACGGTCGCGAGCAGGGCGCCGAGCACCAAACCGCTCATGCGCGTGTCGAAGCGGAAATAGGTCTCCGGCCAGTCCGTCGCGTCGTCGTACCAGTTCATGCGCCAGGCGGTCGCCGCAACGTAGAGCGCGAACAGGGCGGCAGGACGCCAGCGCGGCGGCAGCCGCAGCAAGCCGATCACCGCGAACGGCCAGATCAGGTAGAAGTGCTCCTCCACGCCGAGCGACCACGTATGCTGCACGATGTGCGGCATGTTCCAGAACGCGCGTCCGTAATCGGAGACGTAGAGCGCGCTCAGCGCCGCGTCGCGCCAGTGCCACCACACGCTGAACTGCGGCCAGAGGATGGGCCCGAACACGACATACGCGCCGAGCAGCGCCAGCAATGACGGGGTGAGTCTGAGGTAGCGGCGGAGATAGAAGCGCGTCAGCGCGATGCTGCCGCTTGCCGCGTGCTCGGCGAACAGCAGACGCGTGATCAGATAGCCGCTGAGGACGAAGAACATGTCGACGCCATAGAAGGCGCCGTTCGAGCCTGGCATTCTGTAATGATCGGCGACGACAAGCAGCGCCGCAATCGCCCGCATCCCGTCAAGGGCCGGGTTGTAACGTAGTGACGACGACAAGACGAACCCCCCGAAGCCCCGAAGCGGGAGGCTCGGGCCCGCGCGGGTTCGACGTTACCTGCGCGACATGCTCAGGCAGCATCGTTCACCGATCTAAGGGGCAAGATTTGAAGATTTCGACGCCCGCATCGGTCAAATTTTACCTACCGGCCACGAGCCGCTGCGGGCGCGCCAGAATCATCGATTTTGCGGGGCTCTGAAGGCCGCCTAGACGGCGACCACGTCGTCCTCGACGGACGCCGGTGTGCTGTCGACGTTGATCCGGTGCCCGAGGAATTGCTCCGCGGCATCGAACGTGTCGTTTATGACGCGGAAATAGAGAACCTTGCCGTTGCGATAGCGCACGATATGCGACACCCGGTGCGAGATGGTGCGGCCGCTGTCGCGATGACGCGACGTGATGCGGCCGAACATCGCGCTCTGGTCGCCGTCGACGAGCAAGTGCTCGATCTCGAGCTTCTTGAAAGCAATCACCTGCGGCACCAGTCGCGTGAAGCGATCGACCACCGCCGCCTTGCCGCGCCAGAAGCCGCAGATCTTGATCACTTCGGACGGGCCGTTGACGTGCCACTCGACGTCGTCGTCGAGCACCGCGCCGATCCGTTGCGGATCGCGCGAGGCATAGGCCTCGTAGAAGGCCTCGACGGCGGCACGTGATACGGCTTCGGTCATCGCTAGCGTCTCCAGCATGACATTCAAAGCCGACGATGTTGAGATTTCCTTACCGTCCCGCATCGCGGGCCACAGGTTGTAGGGGCCGATTACAACCCGGTTTGCGAGTCAGGGTTTGCGGAAATCGCGCGCAATGGCGTCGTCTTCAAGCCCGTTGCGCACCTTGCTGATCGTCGAATTCAACTCGGCGCCGAACACGAAGATCGACGCGCACACATAAAGAAAAATCAGCGCGATCATCGCCGAGGCGAGTCCGGCATACATCGAGACATAGGCGAAGGCGTATTCGGCGAGATAGCGGCCGAACACGGCGCCGGCGATGAGCCACAGCGCGAGCGTCGCGCCGATGCCGGGCGCGATCTCGCCGAGGCTGCGCCGGCCGCTTGGCAGCCAGCTATGGATGACGGTGAGGGCGATCACCAGCACCATCGCCGCCACCACGTAACGCGCGAAAGTGACGACCACGCTGAACGGCGCGAATTGCGGCGCCAGCATCACCAGCCGGTCCCACAGGAAGGGCGCCAGCACCACGAGCAGCGAGAAGGCGAGGATCGCGACCGCCGCGATCAGCACGTAGAGGATGGATTCCAGCCGCAGCAGCCACCACGGCCGCCGCTCGGCCATGTCATAGGCGCGGTTGAGCCCGATGCGCAGGCTCTCGACGCCGCTGGAAGCGAAGTAGATCGCGAACAGGAGGCCGAAGGTCAGCACGTCGCCGCGGACATTGGTGAGCACGCCGGTGATATCGTTCGAGATCGGCCCGGCGACCTGCGGCGGCCAGGCCTCGAGCAGGATGCGCGCGGCCTCGTCGGCGAGGTCCTTCGAGCCGAAGAAGAAGGCGGCGAGCGCCGTCACCACGATCATGAAGGGAAACAGCGCCATCAGCGTCGACAGCGCGATGTGGCTGGCGATGGCCCAGCCGTCGTCGGCGAGAAAATGCAGGAAGGCGCCGTAGGTCACGCGCCAGGAAATCTTGAGGTGCTGCAAGAAACGGGCTCCGCGGCCTGCCAAACCTCAGATCGGCGGTCGCGCCGCCAATTGCAAGGGCGGCGTCTCAGGCCGCCTGGACATCGTCGAGGAACCGGCGCACGTCCGCTTCCAGGCTCGAGGCCTCGATCGCGACTGCGTCGGCGAGCGAACGGACGCCTGCGGCGGTCGCGCGCGCATCGGTCGATACGCCGGCGACGCGCGCCATGGCCTCGGCGCCGGTGCGCGCCTCGCCGGAGGCGCGATGCACGCCCTCGGCGATGATTGCTACGGCCTGGTTCTGCTGGTCGACCGTCGCGGCGACCGAAGTCGCGATGTCCGACATGTCGTTGATGATGGTGTTGACCTGCTCGATCGCCTGCGCGGAATCGGCGGCGGCCGACTGGATGGCGCCGATCTGTTCGGCAATGTCCTCGGTCGCCCGGGCGGTCTGGCTGGCGAGCGATTTCACCTCGGCGGCGACGACCGCGAAGCCCTTGCCGGCCTCGCCGGCGCGCGCCGCTTCGATGGTGGCGTTGAGCGCGAGCAGGTTGGTCTGCCCGGCAATGGCCTGGATGAGGCCGACGACCTCGCCGATGCGGGTCGCGGCATTGCCGAGCTCGGCCATCGTCTCGACCGTGCGCCGCGCTTCCGACACGGCGCGGCGCGCGACCTCGGTCGACTTCGCGGACTGGTTGGCGATCTCGCCGATGGACGCGGCGAGCTCCTCGACAGATCCGGCGGCGGCGCTGACATTGTCCGAGGCGGCGGAGACGCGCGACGTCGCCATTTCCGCTTCCGCCGAGACCTTGTCGGCGGACTTGTTGAGGTCGCTCGAGCTCATTTCGAGCTTCATCGAGGCGCCGCGCAGCTTGCCGAGCGCGCTCTCCACGGTGGTCTTGAACTGGCCGATCGTGCCGGCGATCGTGACGCTGCGGCGCTCACGCTGCTCGCCCGTCTGGGCCTGCTCCTGCGCCAGCGCCTCGCGTTCGATCATTTTATCGCGGAAGACAATGACGCTGCGCGCCATCTCGCCGATCTCGTCGCTCGCCTGCGTCGCGGGGATCCGTGTCGAGGTGTCGCCTGCGGCAAGGCGCTGCATGACGGCGGCGAGGCCGTGCAGGGGACGCGTGATGCTCCGTCCGATCAGCCACGAGAAGCCGAGGCCGAGCAGCACCATCGCGGCGCCGACGGCGATGATGCCGATGCGGGTGTGGCGCTGCGACACTGCGAGCGCGGCGGCCGCCTGGCCTGCGCTCACGCGCGCCTGGCCGATGATCTCGTCGGCGATGGGAAGGATGCGCCGGCTGTCAATGTCGATCAGCGCCCGCATCGGATAGGCGCCGTCATAGGCCTCACGCCAGGCCTTGAACGTGTCGGCATAGTCCTTCACCTGCCGTTCGAGCCCGCCCTTCATCTCCGGCGTGCCGTCGACATTGTCGAAGATCTTGACGAACGCCTTGTAGCCCTGGTCGAACAGCTGACGGTCGTACTCGAACTGCGTCAGCCTGAATTCGGTCTCGTAGAAGCGCATGGCCAGCAGCGCGGTCTTGAGCTTGCCGGCGTCGCCTTCGGCGAGCCATGTCGTGTTCTCGTTGATGACGCGCTCGACGCCATTGCCGGCGGTGGTGAGCCGGCCGCGCAGGCCGTCATTGTCGGTGTAGCCGAGCTCCCGCTGCATCAGCACCAGCGTGTCGAAATTCTTCTGCAGGCCGTCGAGATCGGCGCGCAGGCCGTCGACATTGCCGGAGAACTTCTTGCCGAGGATGCCCGAGACGACGTCGAGGCTGTGCGTGGCCAGTCCCTGCGCGCCCTCGAAGTCGACCACGAGCGCATCTGTTGGCTTGACGCTGAAGTCCTTGACCACGATGCGCATCGTGTTGACCGCGCTCTTGAAGTCGCGGCTGGCGTCGGCGAGCTCGTTCGACTGCTGCACGGTGCGGAAGGCGCGGCCGACGGCGTCTTCACCCGAGAGGTAGGTGACGCCGTTCGCCAGGAAGCCGGCGACCGGGATCAGGGCGAGCACGACGATGCGGCTCCGCACCGATATCGAGGACAGCAGCCTTGACAGGCGGCTCAGCAAGGCCAGGCGTTTCTTGGGCATGGGATCGGTCCGCCAGTGGCGTTCGGCACGGCGCAGGAATACGGATCGAGAAAGCCCGAAAATGGTTAATATTCCAGCAATTTGCGCCGTGCCCCTGTAGGTTGGGCGCGAAAGCGGCCCGGATTCGCCGGGCATTGCTTTTGTGCACTGCACGCGTAGTGTCGGTGCGCCCGTCCGGACGCCGTTTCGAGAGCCACGCCCGAGGTCCCTATGCCGATTGCCGCCAGCCGCACCGCCCCCGGAGACGATCTGGTCGGGCTTGCCCGCGACGCGGCGGCGGCGCTCGAGGCCCTGCTCGGCGACGCCACCAGCAGGGTGCGCGAACGCGTCTCGGTCGAGGGCCATGTCGTCAGCCGCCTGTTCGACCGTGAGCAGCGCGCCGCGCACGGGCTCGCCTGGCTCGCCACCTATGTCCAGGCGGTGCGTCAGATGGCGGCCTATGCCGAGCGCATGGCCGTCGACGGCTCGCTGGGGGAGATCGAAGAGCATCTCGTCCGCATCGGCCTCGGCGAGTACATCGCGCAGGTGCTCGGCGGCATCCCGATGAGCCAGAGCGAAGTCGTGCGTCCGGCCGACATGGGGCTCAGCATGGCGCAGGTCGCCGCGCGCCTGACCCCGGCGATCGAAGGACTGGTCGCGACCGGCAACACGGCCGAGCGCCGCGCCCGTCTCGTCGCGCTGATGCGCGAGAGCCATGGCGCGACCGTCGGCGCCTGCGGCCTCGACGACACGCTCGAATCGATCCGCGAGGAGATGCGCAAATTCGCCGACACGGAAGTGATAGGCCATGCGCAAGGTTGGCACCGCACCAACAGTTACATCCCGCTCGAGATCATCGCGCAGATGTCCGAGCTTGGCGTGTTCGGCCTGACGATTCCCGAAGAATTCACGGGCATGGGTCTTGGCAAGGAGTCGATGTGTGTCGTCTCCGAGGAGCTGTCGCGCGGCTATATCGGCGTCGGCTCGCTCGGCACGCGCTCTGAGATCGCGGCAGAACTGATCCTCGGCGGCGGCACGGAAGAGCAGAAGCGCAAATGGCTGCCGGGCATCGCCTCGGGCCGCATTCTGCCGACGGCGGTGTTCACCGAGCCGAACACCGGCTCCGATCTCGCTTCGCTGAAGACGCGCGCCGTGCGCGAAGGCAATGTCTACAAGGTCTACGGCAACAAGACCTGGATCACGCATCCGGTGCGTGCCGACTTGATGACGCTGCTGGTGCGCACCAATCCGAAGGAAGCGGGCCATCGCGGGCTTTCCATGCTGCTCGCGGAAAAGCCGCGCGGCACCGACGCCAATCCGTTTCCCGCGAAGGGCATGAGCGGCACCGAGATCGAGGTGCTCG
>JBQCFB010000394.1:0-8294 GCA_051959715.1 Pseudolabrys sp. | reverse complement strand
GCGAGCTCCTTGCCGCGCTTGAGGCGCCGCGCCAAGAGCACGGAGGTCAATGGCGCGCCGGTCGCCGCCAGGAAGCGGTAGAGCCGCAAGCCCGGTGGCAGCACCTCGGTCACGGCGCGGCGCCCCCCTCGTCGGCAATCTCGTAGGCGCGCTTCGTGAGGCGGTTGAGCTCGTTCTCGAGCGTGCGGCGGCTGGCTTCGAGAGTCGCGGCGTCGGCATTGGCGTCGACGGTGATCGCCTCGCTCGCCACGACGCCGATGCGGCTGAATGGCATGTTGATCGCGGTGCGATCCCAATTCTTGAGTTCCTTGCGTCGGCTGGACGCGATCGCGACAGCATAGATCGGCCGCTGCGAATGCTGGGCGAGCTTGATGACGCCCATGCCGGCGACGCGTGAGATCTTGGGGACGTCCGCGGTCATGGCGACATTGTAGCCGTCCTTGAGCGCGTCGAGCATCTCGGTGAAGGCGACGGCGCCGCCCTTGCGATGGAATTCGCCGTTATGCGCGCCGGAGCCGCGGATGGTGCCGATGCCCAGCCTTTCGGCGGCAATGGCGTTCACCTCGCCGTCGCGATGGCGCGAGATCAGCACCTTGGCCTTGTGGTTGGCGTGCGCCTTCTTGATGAACGGCATCAGGAAGTGCTGGCCGTGCCACATGGCGATGATCACGGGCGGCTGGACGCGGTCGTAGATGTCGCCTGGCTCGAGCACGATCGTGCTCGTTTTCCAGACGAAGCGTAGATACCAAGCGCCGAGCGTGCCGACCGTCTGCTGTACGGCGCGGGAGGATGCGATCTCGCGGGACGAGGGCAGGCGCACGCCGGTCAGGGTCCCGGCTTCGCCGTGGCCGGATCGAGCAGGCGGTGCATGTGCACGATGAAGTAGCGCATGTGCGCGTTGTCGACGGTCTGCTGCGCCTTGGCCTTCCAGGCCGTATAGGCGGTGGCGTAGTTCGGATAGACGCCGACGATGTCGAGCTTGCTCAGGTCCTTGAACTCGCTGCCCCCGAGCGCGATGAGCTCACCGCCGATGACGAGGTGTAGAAGCTGTTTTTGCGGTTCGGACATTGGGGATACCGGCGGGGCGGGGTGCAGACTTAAGCGAACGCGCGCAAACGGGGCCGAACGAGGCCGATCAGGGCGACATGGCGCGCCGGACCGGCGGCGATGAGCGCGCCGTGCACGACGTGCGGCCGGTTGAAGGCGACCGGGCGGCCGGACAGGTCGGTCAACAGGCCGCCGGCTTCGTGCACCAAAAGGTCCGCAGCCGCAAGGTCCCAGTCATGGCTGCCCCCCGAGGAAAACGCAGCATCCAGAACGCCTTCGCCGACCCGCGTCAGCCGCAGCGCCAGCGAGTGCACCTTCGGCTGCGGCAGGATCGCGGGGTCGAGCTCCTCCAGCTTCTCCAGATAGCGCTTCGGCCCGGCGACCTTCGCCCCGGTCAGGGCATGGCCGGGCGAGGCCCGCATCGGCGCGCCGTTGACGGTGGCGCCGGCGCCGGCGGCAGCGAGGAACATCTGCCCGGCGACGGGGGCGAAGAGGGCGGCGAGGACGGGACGGCCGGCCTGGACGAGCGCGACCGAGACGGTCCAGTCCGGCCGGCCGGAGATGAAGGCGCGCGTACCGTCGATCGGGTCCACCACCCAAACCTGCGCGGAGGCCCGCGCGCCGTCGACGTCCTCCGTCTCCTCCGACAGCCAGCCCGCCTCCGGCACGAGCCGCGTCAGCTTCTCGCGCAGCAGGTCGTTGACGGCGATGTCGGCCTCGGAGACCGGCGAGCGGTCCTCGCCCTTGGTCCAGTGCCGGAACCCGCTTGCGGCCATGCCGCGGGCGAGATCGCCCGCCTCGCGCACCACGCCTTCGAGACCCTTCAGCAGCTCACTGCCCGGCAATGGTCAGCCCCTCGATGCGCACGGTCGGCGCGTTGATGCCGTAGCGGAACGTCAGGTCGTTGGCCGGCGTCAGCGAGCGGAAGATGTCGGTCAGCGTCCCGGCAATGGTCACTTCGCTCACCGCATAGGTGCACGTGCCGTTCTCGATCCAGAAGCCCGACGCGCCGCGGCTGTAATCGCCCGTCACCATGTTGGCGCCGTGGCCGATCAAATCGGTGACGTAGAAGCCGTCCTTGATGTCGGCGATGAGATCGGCCGGCGACACCTTGCCCGCCTCCATGTGCACGTTCGACGCCGACGGCGAAGGCACCGAGGAGGTGCCGCGCGCGGCATGCCCCGTCGTCTTCAGGCCGAGCTCGCGCGCGGTCGAGCAATCCAGGATCCACGTCGTCAGCACGCCGTCGTCGATCAGCGCTAGGCGCTTGCCCGCGACGCCTTCGCCGTCAAAGGGATGCGAGCGCAGGCCGCGCTTGCGCAATGGGTCGTCGACGATGCGGATGCCGTCGGCGAAGATTTTCTGGCCGAGCCTGTCCTTCAGAAAACTCGCCTTGCGCGCGATCGACGCGCCGTTGACCGCGCTCGCCAGATGCCCGACCAGCGAGCCGGCAATGCGCGGATCGAACACGACCGGAACTTTCCGCGTCGTCACCTTGCGCGGGTTGAGCCGCGCAATCGCGCGCTCGCCGGCGGTGCGGCCGATCTTCGCAGGGTCCTCGAGATCGGCGAGATGCCGCACGCTCGAATAAACGTAGTCACGCTCCATGCCGGTGCCGTCGCCGGCGATCGACGACATCGACACGCCTTGGATGGAGCCAAGATAAGCGCCGGTGAAGCCGTGGCTCGTCACCAGCACCATGCCGCCGATGCCGGCGGACGCGGACGCGCCGCCGGACTTCGACACGCCCTTCACCGCCATGCCGGCGGCTTCCGCGGCGCGCGCGGTGGTCTCCAGCTCGGCGACACTCGGCATCTTGCCGTCCATCAGGTCGAGATCGGGGAAGGTCTTCGTGAGTTCCGACGCGTCGGCGAGGCCGGCAAACTTGTCCTCCGGCGCGACGCGCGCCATGGCGACGGCGCGCTCCGCCAGCACGGCGAAGCCGTCCGGCGACGTGTCATTCGAGGAGACCACCGCCTGGCGTTTGCCGACGAGAACGCGCAGGCCGAGATCGTCGCCCTCGGCGCTTTCGCTTTCCTCCACCGCGCCGTCGCGCACCTCGACCGACACCGACACGCCGCGCACCGCGACCGCGTCGGCGGCATCGGCGCCGGCGGCGCGCGCCGCCTTCACCAGGCGCTCGGCGCGCGCGAGGAGGGCGGACTGGTCGAACAGCGAGGCGGGGGTGAGCATGCTTGTTCCTGTCGTTCCGGGACGCAGTTTCACTCCGTCATTCCGGGGCGCGTGCGAAGCACGCGAGCCCGGAATCCATAACCCCCAGCGCTGCGGCGTATGGATTCCGGGCCCGCCGCTGCGCGGCGTCCCGGAATGACGTTGCCCCGCTGAAATGGTCCTTTTATCGCCGCTTCGCAACCGGTTCCGGAACAATTGCCGGGCCCGCGGCAACACCTCGTCAATCATGCCTTTTCAGGCCCCGTCAATCATGCGCTTTGGAAGCGTCCGGATCAGATTCGATTAACCGCGCTCCTTAAGCGGTTTCGGACGCGCCTCTGTCATTCTCTCCCGTGCGAGCAGGCACATAAGCCCGCCGCGGGAGAGTTTGAGGCGTCAGAGGCGAGTTGGCGGAGGCCCCGCCGGGTCGAGCCGCGCGTTGCGGCTCGACCCGCACAGCCTGCCCGTGCGCTATGCGGCGATCGACGCCGCGGCCGACGGGCAAACCCGAGACATCGAGCTGCATCGCGAGCGCGTGGTGCTGCGCCGCTCCGTGCGCGGCGTGCGCATGGCGCTCAACATGCCGCTCACGGCCTTCAACGGTGTCGCGCTCAAGATGATGCCGGGCGAGGGCACCGTCGCCGTCGTGCTGGCGCACGACGATCCTGGCCTGGTGCTGCCGCTCGCCGTCACCGACGAGGCCGACGAGGCTTTCGCGGAGTGGCACGGCTGGGCCGAGGCGCTCGGCTTGCCCCTATTGGTCGAGGACGAGGTCGGCTTTCGCAAGGCGTTCCCCAAGCTCGGCGAGATCGAGACCGGACGGCCGAGGCCGCGCCGGCGCAGGCGGTCGGCGCTGAAGGCGCGACGGCCGGCGATCCTGATGCGGCGGATGACGGGGCGGATTTCAGACGCGAGCCCGGTGCATCGGGGCGAGCGGGAGATTATTGCGAGGGATTAGAGGGGGGCCGGTAGCCGCCCCCGGTTGTGCGTTCGAGTGTACGCGGCGGCCGAAATTTTCCACGCACCATTCCAAACCGTGACTGGTCGGTTGTCAAAACGAGCCGCTGACGCATAGATTGCGTCATGCTTGAAATATCCGGCACCGACATTGCATCGTTAAACGATGAAGATTTGCGAAGCCTCGTTGGTATGCTTTGCGAAGCAGAGCTGAAATCAGGAGGGCGTCCAGTCTCGGCTGTCACGTGGGGAGGCAATCAAAATGCGGCAGACGGCGGTATCGACGTCCGCGTAAGAATCGAAGTCGGCGAAGCCCCTGGCGGGTTTCTTCCCAGAGCGAGCATCGGATTTCAGGTCAAGCAGACCGATTTTACTCCCGGACTGATCTCCGCAGAAATGCGTCCGTCAGGTCAGCTCCGACCGTCCATCGGCGCTCTCATTGAAGAACATGGCGCCTACATTATCGCGAGCTCTGGCTCGGACACTTCAGATACTGCTTTGGAAAATCGGTTAAGGGCGATGCGCTCTGCTATCGCCGATCACGTTGGACAATTAGACCTGCACGTCGATTTCTACGATCGCAACCGTCTTGCGACCTGGACGCGCAGTCACCCGGGGCTTGTGTTGTGGGTGCGTCAGAAGATTGGCCGGGGCGAATCCGGCTGGCAGCCCTATGGCCCATGGGCGGTCTCGCCTGCCGGGGTGAAAGACGAATATCTGCTTGATGATAAGGTCAGGCTTCACACCAGCGCAGCCGACGAGCACGGGGTCGATATCGCGCACGGCATCGATCGTATGCGCAACATCCTGCGTGATCCACGTGGTGTAATCCGTCTGACTGGTCTTTCTGGAGTTGGAAAAACGCGCCTTGTTCAGTCGTTATTTGATCGGCGCGTTGGCAATAATTCGCTTAATCCGGCCTCAGTCATCTATGCGGACATGAACGATAACCCATCGCCGCAGCCGACAGGAATGTTATTTGGTCTAATTGCCTTGCGGACCCGCGGCGTCGTTGTGGTGGATAATTGTGCCCCGGACCTTCATCGCCGACTTACGGAGGTGTGTCGATCGCCGGAGAGCGAAATTAGCGCCATTACTATTGAATACGACGTCCAAGAAGATGAGCCGGAGGGTACTGAAGTTTTTCGTCTAGAACCGTCGTCCTTAGAGCTTGTCTCGAAGCTGATAGCGCGACGATTTCCGCATTTGACCCGACTGGACGTTGACAAGATCGCGGACTTTTCCGGAGGAAACGCGCGAGTGGCTTTGGCGCTCGCCAGTACCTTGGAGCGTCATGAATCGGTGGCGGGACTTCAAGACGAGGAGTTGTTTAAGCGGCTCTTCCACCAGCGCCAAGCCCACGACGACGGATTGCTAGTGGCAGCGCAAGCATGTGCACTGCTGTATTCGTTTCAAGGTGAAGCAATCATTGGGAACGACGCCGAGTTATCGAAGATCGGCGCACTTGTTGGAATGAGCGCGCAACAGCTCTTCGCAAAGGTAGCACAGTTGAAGCAGCGCGATCTTGTGCAGCGGCGTGGCGTTTGGCGTGCCGTGCTTCCACACGCGATTGCCAATCGGCTCGCAAGAATGGCTCTCCGTGAAATACCTTCGGAGATAATCGAACGGCACTTCGATACCGAACGATTGATGAGATCATTTAGCCGCAGAATTGGGTACTTACATGAAAGTGCGGAAGCCACCCGCGTGGTTGAGAGGTGGTTGGGTAAAGATGGATTGCTAGCGAACGTCTGGCGGCTGAGCGATTTTGGCTTCGCGATGTTCAATAATGTCGCTCCAGTCGCACCCGAGGTTGCTCTTAGGGCAATTGAATCTGGCCTACCAAGCGCAATTGCTGACGGCCTCCTTGAGCAACGAAATGGCGGGAGAGTGGGTAGCGTTCTTCGCTCAATAGCTTACGACGCCTCGCTATTCGAGAGAAGTATTGCTGCGATGATTCCGCTTGCTCTTAATGAGCCAGACAATGCCGGACATCAACCGATCGCGGCTGGCCTTGAGAGCTTATTTCACATCTTCCTTTCTGGAACGCACGCAACCGTCGAGCAAAGGACGCGAGTAGCAGTCAGCCTCATACGCTCAACCGAACCGAAGAGGCGTGCTTTGGGCGCTCGGCTGTTCGAGGCGCTTCTCAAAGCCGAGCATTTCTCGGGAACGCATTCTTTCGAATTCGGAGCGAGAATTCGGGACTATGGATATTGGCCGAGGACTCGCGCGGAGAAAGTACATTGGTATTCAACCGTGCTCGGGGCCACTCAGTCGCTGGTATCGACGGACGACGTGATTTCTCGAAGGCTTCGTTCGGCAGTTGCACGATCAATACAAAGCATTTGGTTTCTCGGTTCAGAGGTCGAAGAACAACTTGGGGTGATCGCGACTGAAATTAACAAAACTGAGTACTGGAAAGAGGGCTGGATTGCCGTCCGATCCACATTGTCGCACCTGAGCGCAAAGATTGACGTGGTGGCGACGAATCGACTTCGAGATTTCGAACGTGCTCTCCACCCTAAGAACGTCGTTGATCGCGTGCATGCGGTAGTGTTGAGCCAAAATTGGGGCGACTTCGACTATGCTGACATAGAAGATGACGATGGTGTCGACGCTAAGGGAGCTATGGCAGCATATGAAAAAGCAAATCTCATTGCCGAAAACCTTGGTAGAGAGGTGGCTAGAGACCGATTAGCCCTTCAGCGGCTGTTGCCGGACCTCGTGATCTGCAACGCTGGTCGAGCCGGTCAATTCGGTAAAGGCCTAGCTCTCGGAAGCATAGATCGGGATACGCTGTGGCGAGATTTGTCAGGCGCTTTTGCTCAAGCTGAACCCGGCGAGCGCAATGCCGCTATCTTGAACGGGTTCTTGATTGGGGCCCACGAGATCGATCGCCAGTTTGCTGAGTCGTTACTTGACGAGGCACTTACCGACGCCGCACTTGGCGCATGGCTCCCCATATTGCAGTGCGCGATCCCGATTTCTAAGGCTGGAGTTGACCGATTGAAGTTGTCACTAGAGTCCGGGGTGACCGAATCGTTTGCGTTCCGTTCACTTGCGTATGGCCGGTCATCAGACGCTATCGGTGGCGAGGACCTGCGGGCAATTGTCCTTGGGCTTGCCAGGCGAGAGGGCGGGTTTGAAGTTTCGATCGACATCCTCGCTATGCGGTTTCATTCGGATCGTGATCAAAAGAGAGAACCTGAACCCGAGCTTCTCGATGCTGGTCGGCAGTTGCTATCGTCACCCGTCCTTAATGGTCGCGACAACATGCATGGCCATCGCTTATGTATCATCGCTAATATCTGTTTGCGCGGCGAAGCGGGGCGACTCCCCGCGCAGGGGTTGTGCACTCGGCTGAAGGAAGGATTTGCGGACTACACTTTCCACGCCTTCGATCACGAGCAATTACTTGAGTGCATCTTCAAAGTGCAGCCGCGTGTGGCTCTAGATGCATTTTTTGGACATGCGGCCGATTCCGGCGCGCCACGGTTGGATGTGGACGATTTCGACGACCCTTCCGACCGCCGGAAGAACCCAATCGATGCACTGCCGAACGACGAAATACTTCGATGGTGCGAAGAATATCCGAGCGATCGCTATCTCAGAATGTCTCGCGTCGTGTCGTTTCATGTAATTCAAGAACGGGAAGTCATGAAATGGACGCCTCTTGCGCTCGAAATGTTGAAGCGGGCACCGGATCCAATAGCAATTTTGGAGACATTTGTTGATCGTTTTTCGCCGACCAGCTGGTCGGGGTCGCGGGCTGCGATCGTACAATCGAGGTTCGGATTATTGGATCAACTGGGCGAGCTGGGAAATGCAGCAATATCCGAACATGTGGAACTAGTGCGTCCTAAGCTTGCTGCACAAATCGTTGAAATGCGGAAGTGGGAGGATAAGCGCGATAGTGAGTATGACGAGCGGTTTGAATAACGATTTGATGTGGACGAATGGTAAGATGGCAGCCCCCCCCATGAAACACATCGGCTTCCTCTCCTTCGGCCACTGGACCCCGTCGCCGCAGTCGCAAGTTCGCTCCGCCGCCGACGCGCTGACGCAGACCATCGAGCTCGCCGTCGCGGCCGAGGCGCTCGGCGCCGACGGCGCCT
>JBQCFB010000393.1:0-4013 GCA_051959715.1 Pseudolabrys sp. | reverse complement strand
CGGCGCCGCCAGTGTCCCGATTCGCGGGCGGGAGAATGCCGCCGCAGGGCGAAAGTCACGAGTCTTGAAACCCGCGAATCTGTGAATCGAATCGCTTCCAGCCCAGAAAGCTGTGATAAAGTCCGCCCGTTGCGAGGGAGTGCCGTCATGTCGTGTCCGCGTGGTCTGAAATCGGTCGCCGCCGCTGCCCTGTTGGCGACGGCCGGGATGGTCGCCAGTCTTGCGCCGGCGCAGGCAGCGAGCCCGCTGGAGAAGAATTTCTACCTCTCGGGCCCGAATTTCGACGGCCAGTTGCCGGCCTGCGATGCCGCGCTCGACCGCATCTCGTCGCAGTTCTCCGACACGCAGGCGCAGTTCTGGTCGAACCAGGTGGCGATCGTCGGTTACGAGCGCGTGCGCGAGATCGCCTATAATCCGTGGGCGCTCGGCGCCAATCCGCGCCGCTTCTGCTCGGCGGTCGCGCTCGTCAACGATGCGCGATACCCGCAGGTGCGCAAGCATGTCGTGCGCTATTCGATCGGCGAGGACACGGGATTTGCCGGCTTCGACTGGGGCGTCGAGTGGTGCGTGACCGGCTACGATCTCAACTGGGCGTACAATCCGCGCTGCAAGATGGCCGGGCCGTAAGGTCCCGACCGCGCGCACCTTCCATCGATTTGCAGAAGCTCAGGCCGCGGCCGGATCGTGCCGGCCGGCGAGCCAGTCAGCGCAGGCCGCGACTTCCAGCAGGCCTTCGCGCATGCGCATCAACCGCGCGCGTTCATCGGCGCTGATGTCGCGCTCTTCGGCGCGCGCGGCGCATTGCATCGCGAGGCGGCGCATTTCAGCTGCATTGAGAGTGTCGGGCATGTGGTGCCTCCGTGAGGGCCCACTTTCACGTTTCACTGTCCGCGCTTTTCCGAGCGAATGCCACCGGCTCGTAGTCTAAGAGCAAGTCACTCATTCGACTTAGAAAGCGGTGAAGGCATCGGCATTCCCGGTTCGCCGCCGCCTTGCTCGAGAACACCGAAATCCGACGACTTCTTCCCGGCCACTTCCTGCGTCAGGCCGGCGCTGGCAAGACCGAGGCGGAACAATTCTCGCACCGCGGCGGCGCGACTCGGCATGCGCTGCTTGAAACGGTAGTCGTCGACCGCGCGAAGCTCGTCCGGCGACAGCATGATCTGCAGCCGCTCACCGCGCGTCAGGTTTTCAGTTGGCGTGATACGCCGCGCCATCGCAGTCCTCTCCTCTCCCGTAAGGTTTTTACCTACAAAGCATATAGCCACTACAAAGCATATAACAAGTCAATTACTCATTTGTTCCCCATCGAAAGGAATGGCACTGCCAGCGACCCCGCAGTTGTGATCCTCATTCGTTTCAATTTGTTCTTGTATTGTTCTGAATTGGACGGTAGCGTGGGGCGGGAACCGTTGATCACGGTCAATTCGTGGTTTGTTCACGTCAGTGTTGGGAGGCGTTCATGGGCCACCGGCGTTTTCTGCACCGTTTCAGGGTCTTCGGGATCGCATTGGCCGTCGGCCTCGCCCTGACCGCGCCCGGCGGCGCGCAGGACCGCCGGCAGGGCGAGCCCGGCAAGTTCGACTACTATGTGCTCTCGCTCTCCTGGTCGCCGTCCTATTGCGAGGCCTCCGCGGAACGCGCGCCGAACCGCGCACCCGACCAGCAGTGCGGCGGCCGTCCGTTCGCCTTCGTCGTGCACGGCCTGTGGCCGCAATACGAGCGCGGCTTCCCGTCCTTCTGCCAGGTTCCGGCGCCACGGCTCGACCGGGAGACCGTCGGCAGCGTGCTCGACCTGATGCCGAGCCCACGCCTCGTCTTCCACGAATGGGATCGGCACGGCACCTGCTCAGGACTGACCCCGCACGCCTATTTCGAGACTGTGCGCAAGGCGCGCGCGGTCGTGAAAATCCCCGACGACTATCTCGCGCTGGCCGAGCCGAAGACCGTGTCCGCGGCCGACGTCGCCGACGCGTTCGTCAAAGCCAATCCGACCCTGTCGCGCGACGACTTCGCGATCGTTTGCGACAAGAAACGGCTCAGTGAAATCCGTGTCTGCCTGACCAAGGCCTTTGCGTTCCGCGCCTGTCCGGAGGTCACGCAGCGCGCCTGCAAGCTCGACCGTATGATGATGCCGGCAGTGCGCGGCGGCTGACGGACAGAGGACGGATCGTTCGCATTGCTGACCTTGTCTCGACGATCGCGTTAAGCCGGCGCTCAGCATGGACATGGGCTGACGTGGATACCCCCGATTTGTCGACAATTCGCGCAAGATTTTCGTAAGCGCGTCCAGCAATCTTGCTCCACGCGATCGGGCGCGAGGGAGCGCGGACTGTTGAATCGTCTCAAGGACCATCTCTGCTTTGCCGTGCGGTTCGTCGGCTTCGGCTATGTCGTGCTGTGGCCGGTGAGCACGCCCGCGGGCGGTGATCTGTTCGGCGCGTCGCTCTTGTGCCGGGCGGGCGGCGCCGGCGCGCTCGACGTCGTCTGCAACATGCCGCATCCGCTGCAGCTCGGCATCGGCCTGCACGCCGTTGGCGCGCTGTGCGCCGCGCTGGCCGTGTGCG
The DNA here is from genome assembly GCA_051959715.1 of Pseudolabrys sp. Classification (GTDB taxonomy): domain Bacteria; phylum Pseudomonadota; class Alphaproteobacteria; order Rhizobiales; family Xanthobacteraceae; genus Pseudolabrys. The sequence continues at coordinate 1,446 of JBQCFB010000393.1, read as the reverse complement.
ACCTCCTCCTGCGGGGCGTCCTTCGCGCGCGCGGCCGCCGCAACGCTGCGGCGATTGCACCCGCTGAACCGGTTCAAGCCCCGCCTGCCGCGGCCTTCGTGCCGCAAGTGCGCCCGCGCCGCCGGCCAATGCCGCCGCCGCGAAAGCTCACCGAGGCGCGGACGCATTTCGGCCTGCGCGGTGTGCCGCGATAGGCGCGCCCTGTGGCATAACCACCGGCGCGCAATCCCTGTGCCGAGGCTGCCGCCGTTGAACTACCGCCACGCCTTCCATGCCGGCAGCTTCGCCGACGTCTTCAAGCACGCTGTGCTGTGCCGGCTTCTCGACTATCTGCGGCAGAAGCCCGCTGCTTTCCGTGTCATCGACACGCATGCCGGCGCCGGCCTCTACGACCTCACCGCGCCGGAAGCGACGCGCGGCGGCGAATGGCGCGACGGCATTGGGCGTCTCGTCGCGGCGCGGCTTCCTGACAAGACGGCGGTTCTGCTCGCGCCCTATCTCGACGCGATCGGCGCGCTCAACACACCGGGGAAGCTCACCGTCTATCCCGGTTCGCCGGCGCTGGTGCGCGCTGCGATGCGATCGCAGGACCGGCTGATCGCCTGCGAACTCGAGCCGCAGGCGCATGCGGCGCTTGCGCGCGCCTTCAATCGCGACGCGCGCGTCAAGACGCTGGCGCTCGACGGCTGGACCGCGCTGTCCGCCTACGTGCCGCCCAAGGAGCGGCGCGGCCTCGTCGTCACTGATCCGCCGTTCGAGCGGGACGACGATTTCCCGCGGCTCGCGCAGGGGCTCGCGGCGTCGCACCGCAAATGGGCGAGCGGGCAGTATCTCCTGTGGTACCCGATCAAGGGCCGCACCGAGCCGGACGCGCTCGCCAAGCGTCTGCGGCGCCTTGGCATTCCGAAGATCCTGCGCGCCGAGCTGATCGTGTCGAGCCTCGCCGACCCGACCCGGCTGAACGGCTCGGGCTTGATCATCGTCAATCCGCCCTGGACGCTGGAGGCCGAGCTCCGGCAGCTCCTGCCGCCCCTGGCGGACATCCTGGGGCGCGAAGGCGAGGGCCGATTCACGCTGGACTGGCTGGCCGGCGAAGCCGAGGCAACACGGTAACACCGCTTTTTCCTTTCAAGCGGCCCGCACTTGGTGTGTAGTTCCGTCCGTGGTCAGGCGTTCCGCCTCCTGTCAGGGGGGCACAGGCGGAGTCTAAGGGCCCGGTCGGCCTATCCCAACCTGAGCGTCAGGCCGCGCCGCCGTGCGTGGGGCCGGTGGCAGTTCGGGTTGGAGTTTCCCGATGGCGCAGCAAGGCGTGGTCAAGTTCTTCAATGGTGAGCGCGGTTACGGCTTCATCAAGCCGGATGACGGCGGGCGTGACGTGTTCGTTCATATCACGGCGGTCGAGTCGGCCGGCCTCAAGAGCCTCAACGAAGGGCAGCGCATCAGCTT
>JBQCFB010000392.1:0-39270 GCA_051959715.1 Pseudolabrys sp. | reverse complement strand
CGCTCGGTCATCGGGCCGATCGTCTTCTGGATCAGCTCGATCGCCACCACCATGTTGCCGATGACGCCGTCGATCATCTGCTGGCGCGTCAGCTCGCGGAAGTCGCGCAGCGGCGGACCGCCATTGTTGTTCACGAGGATGTCCGGGTCGGGGCAGGCGGCGAGCAGCGCCTTCTGGCCCTCCGGCGTGGCGAGGTCGGCGGCGACCGGCGTCACCTTCACGCCGAAGCGCTTCCCCATCTCGGCCGCGGTCGCGGCAAGGCGCGCCTCGTCGCGGCCGTTGATGACCACGTCGCAGCCGGCCTCCGCCAGCCTCTCGGCGGTGGCGCGGCCGAGCCCCCGGCTCGAGGCGCAGACGATGGCCTTGCGGCCCTTGATGCCGAGATCCATGGCAATTCCTCACACGGTTCGTGAAACAGGCCGCCTGTTAGAAAGCGCTGGGCGAGGACGGTCAAGGTGCGTCCGCCGGGCGCAGCCACGCCGGGCCGCGGCCGCGCGGGTTACCGCGCCGTCGCCTTGAACCGGATGGGCAGCTCGAAATCGAGGCCGAGGTCGGCGAGGAGGGGCGGCGGCACCGGCACGGGGCTCGCGCGCTCGACCATCGCCACGGCGGCGCGGTCGAACGCCGCGTCGCCGGAGCTCCTGATGACGCTCGCGCCGACGACGCGGCCGCTGCGGTCGAGATGCATCGCGATGAGGATGTCGGCGCTTCTGCCGCTGCGATCGGCGGGATAGCGCTTGAAGCGGTTGAGGTGCGCGAGCAGCTCCTTCTGCCAGGTGGCGCGCACGCGCTGGAGCGCCTCGCCGGTACCCTGGTCGACCGTCGTCGCCTTCGGCGCCACCGCCGCGGTGCGCAGGCTCGTCGGCGCCGCCGCCTCCTGCGCGGCAGCTTCCTCCGCCGCCTTCATCTGCCGCGCCTCGCGCTGCGGATCGCTGTCGTCGACCGTGTCGGGCGTCCGCACGGCGTTGAGGTCGGCCGTCTCGCTCTCGGGCAGGGGCTCGAGCTCGCTGTCCTGCGGCTTCGCCTTCTGCTCGGCCTGCGCCGACGACGCGGCGGAGGCTTCGCTCTCGGGGCCCGGCGGCAGCGCGACCGGTTGCGCCTGCGGCGACGCCAGTTCGACCGCGATCTCGATGCCGGGGGCGCCGAGATCGTCGTCATGGTCTTCGTGCAGTTCGGCGACGACGATCGCGGCAAAGGCCGCGTGCGCGCAGACGGCACAGGCCGCCGCGAGGCTCCAGAAGCCCGCCGACCTGATCCGGCCGGGACGGGGCGCGGGGAGAAGGTCGCTCATGGCTGCGCCGGCGGCGCGGCGCGGCCCTCGAGCGCGACCAGCGCCACCTTCACGTAGCCGCTCGCGCGCAGGAGCTCGAGCACGTCCATCATGTCGCCATAGGGCACGGCGCGGTCGGCGCGCAGGAAGATGCGGCGGTCGCGGTTTGCGTCCAGCGCGTCGAGCGTGCGGACGAGATCGTTGCGCGCGACCTGCGCCTCGCCGACGGCAACGGTGAGGTCGGACTTGATCGAGACGTAGGTCGGCTTGTCGGGCTTGGGCTGCGCCGCGGCGCTCGACGTCGGCAGGTCGATCGGCAGGTCGACCGTCGAGAGCGGCGCGGCGACCATGAAGATGATGAGCAGCACCAGGATCACGTCGATGAACGGCGTGACGTTGATCTCGTGCGTCTCGCCGAACTCGTCGTCCTCGACGTCGGTAAAGCTCACGCCCATAGGCTACTCCGCCGCCGTGCGCAGCGCCGCCGGCTGGGCGCGGTCGAGATCGCGCGAGAGGTGGCGGCCGGCGACGCCGCCGGCGCGGCCGACGAGCTCGAGATAGCCTTTGGTCACACGCGAGAAGTGATTGTAGATCATCACCGCTGGGATCGCGGCGAACAGGCCGATCGCGGTGGCGAGCAGTGCCTCGGCGATGCCGGGCGCGACCACGGCGAGGTTCGTCGTCTGCGTCTTCGAGATGCCGATGAAGCTGTTCATGATGCCCCACACCGTGCCGAACAGGCCGACGAAGGGGGAAGTGGCGGCAATCGTCGCGACCACGCCCATGCCGATGCGGATCCGCCGCGCCTCCGCGCGCGTGATCTCGACGAAGCTCGACGCGACGCGGTCCATGATGCCGCGCTCGCTGCCGTGTTCGCCGCTCTGGCGCATCTCGCTCAGCGCCGCGGCGACGAAGGTCCGCATCACGGTGCGGTCGGCCGAGAGATGAGCGGCGGCGTCGCGCAGGCCGTGCGCCGCGGTAACGGTCGCGACCGCCTTCGCCAGCCGGCGCCTGGCCAGCATGAGTTCGACCGCCTTGCCGACGGCGATGGTCCAGGTGACGAGCGAGGCAAAGGCGAGCGCCGCCATGATCGCCTGCACGATCAGCGTCGCCGAGAGGAACATGCTCCAGGGCGACAGCTCCTTGAGGCCGACCGAGACCGAGCGCAGCGCATTCGCCGGCTGCTGCGCGAGGCACGGCGACGCCGCCAGAAGCGTGATCGCGGCGAGCGCGGCCGCCATCGCGTGCGCATGTCGGGGCTTCGATCGTGGCGTCATGCATCGCATCCGGAAACGGTGTCGCTGCGCAATGCCGCGACGTTCTGTCTCGCTGTTCAACATCACAGCCGGTGGAGGCGGGCAAGGACTATAGTTTAGAACGTCTACATGCTGCAGTTTTGAAATGCTCTAATCAGAGTCGCGACGCGCGACGTGATCGTCTGTTTCTCGTTTCGGCGACTTATTCCGGACCGCGCACAAAAATATTTTTCAGCGATTAGAGCGTGTCTAAACAATGCGCGCGTCATGGTGAAGCGAGGCCACCGCCGCGATGTTGCTGTCTGCAATGTCGAACGATTTTCCGGCGCTTTTTGTTAGAGCAATTCAAAGCTGCGCGCGCGTCGCCGTCGTCCGCCGCATGAATTGCAATTTCCGGGCGCGCCCCGCTCTGGACATCGCGCGCGTTTCTCATAAACCTCGCCGCGCTGACAACAACAAAATTGGAATGCGGGGGCTTCATGATGTCTGCGTTGCGTTTCGGCCGGCCGGCGATCAGATCGCTGGCCATGGTCTCGGTGAGTTATCTGGCCTTGTCGGTAATCGCCGGCAGTCATGCGGCGACGCAGACCGCGACGGTCGCGCAGCAGCCGGCGGCTTCGGCGCTGCCGCCGGTCGAGGTCGACGAGCCCAAGCGCAAGCCGCGCCGCAAGACTGCGAAACCGGCCGCGCGCTCCGAGCCCGCCGTCACGCAGCGCCAGGCCTCACCGGCGCAAGCCGACAAGCCACCGGCGCCTGCCGACACGCAGGAGGCGCGCACCGGCACGGTCGGGGTCTATTCGAACAGCACGGCGGTCGCGACCAAGACCAACACGCCGCTGATCAATATCCCGCAGTCGATCACGGTGGTGACGCGCGATTTCATCAGGGAGCAGAACCCGCAGGGCCTCACCGACGTGACGCGTTACATTCCGGGCGTGGCGGTGCACCAGGGCGAGGGCAATCGCGACGAGCTCGTGATCCGCGGCGTCGACTCCAGCGCCAACTTCTTCGTCAACGGGTTCCGCGACGACGTCCAGTTCTACCGCGACCTGTACAACACCCAGTCGGTCGAAGTGCTGAGGGGACCGAGCGCGCTGACCTTCGGCCGCGGCTCCGGCGGCGGCCTCCTGAACCGGACGCTCAAGGAGGCGGACGGCACGCGCGTCTACGAGGTGACCGCGCAGACGGGCTCGTGGGCCAACCGGCGCGTCACGGTCGACGCAGGGCAGGCGGTGACGGAGAACTTCGCCGCGCGCCTCAACGCCGTCTACGAGGCAAGCGACTCCTTCCGCGACTACGTCAACATGGAGCGCTACGGCATCAACCCGACCTTCACATGGAAGCTCGGGGACGCGACGAAGGTCCAGCTCAGCTACGAGTATTTCCACGACGACCGCGTCGCCGATCGCGGCAATCCTTCGCAGGCGGTGACCGGCGGCGGCCCGGCCCGGCCCTTCGCGCCGGGCGGCAGCATCAGCACGTTCTTCGGAAGCCCGAGCCTCAATGACGCCCGCGTCAACGTGCAGAGCGTGATGGCGGTCGTCGACCACGACTTCCAGAACGGGCTGACGGTCAAGAACTCGGCGCGGTACGCCGACTACCAGAAGTTCTATCAGAACGTCTATCCGGGCGGCGCGGTGAACGCCGCCGCAAGCTCGGTCGCGCTCTCGGCCTATCACCACACGACCGACCGCACCAACCTCATCAACCAGACCGACTTCGTCTACAAGGGCTTCACCGGTCCGGTCTCGCACACCGTGGCGTTCGACACCGAGTTCGGCCGCCAGTACGGCATCGACGTCCGCGACACCGGCCTGTTCAACGGCGCGACGTCGGTGACGGTCAATCCGTTCAATCCGACCTGGTTCGGCCCGGTGACGTTCGCGCATCTCGCCACCGACGGGAACAGCCGATACGGGCTCAACACCGAATCCGCCTATGCGCGCGACACGGTCGAGCTGACGCGCTGGCTCCAGCTGATCGGCGGCGCGCGTTTCGATCGCTTCGATCTCTCCGCGGTCGACCTCAACACCAATACGAGACGGGGGCGGATCGACGACAAGGTCTCGCCGCAGGCCGCCGTCGTGTTCAAGCCGGTCGACAATCTTTCGATTTACGGCGCCTACAGCATTTCGTACCTGCCGGCGTCCGGCGACCAGTTCAGCTCGCTCAACAACGGCACCGTGCTGCTCGATCCGCAGAAGTTCGAGAACAAGGAGGTCGGCATCAAGTGGAATCCGCTCAAGCGGCTGCAATACACCGCCGCGGTCTACGAGCTGAAGCGGACCAACGTTCCGATCGCCGACCCGAACAATCCGGGCTTCTTCTTCCCGTCGGGCAGCCACCTGATCCGCGGCTTCGAAACCGCGCTGACCGGCTACATCACGGACGACTGGCAGACCTCGTTCGGCTACGCCTACACCGACGCGCGCATCACCAGCGCGACGTCGGCGACCATCACCGCCGGCAAGCGGGTGCAACTCGTGCCCTATCACCAGTTCGCCTGGTGGAACCGCTACCAGATCAACCCGGTGTTCGCGGCCTCGCTCGGCGTCATCTATTACTCGGACTCCTACGCGTCGTCCGACGATACGGTGTCGCTGCCGGGCTGGGTGCGCGTCGACGCGGGTCTCTATGCCAAGATCAACGAGACCTGGAAGGCGCAGCTCAACGTCGAGAACGTGTTCAACCAGACCTATTGGGCCTCGGCCGACGGCAACAACAACCTGTCTCCGGGACAGCCGCGCACGTTCAAGCTGATGGCGACCGCGCGGTTCTGACCGGCGCCTATTTGCAATGCAAGGCGAGGCGGGCCGCGCCGCGGTCCGCCTTGCCGGTGCGGCCGACCGGCAGCGTGTCGACGAAGTGGATAGCGTCGGGCAGCTTGTAGCGCTCGATCTGCGGGCTCGCCCAGTCGCGCAAGGCGTCTTCGCTTAAAGCGCCGTCGCGGCGCACGATCATCAGATGCAGGCATTCGCCGAGGCGCTCGTCCGGCACGCCGAAAGCGAGCGCGGCGGCGACGCCGGCCTGGCGGGTGAACACGTTCTCGATCTCGAGCGGGCCGATCTTGTTGCCGCCGCGTGAGATGATGTCCTTCGAGCGGCCGACCAACTCGACCAGGCCGTCGTCGCGCAAGCACGCGAGATCGCCGGTGCGGAAGTAGTCGCCGGCAAAGGCACCTTGCGTCAGTGCGGGATCGTCGAGATAGCCGAGCATCCGCGCCGGCGTGCGGACCTGCAATTCGCCGGCGCCGCCGGGCAGCGGCGGGTCTTGCGCGGCGATGCGGAAGGCGACGCCCTCGGTCGGGCGGCCGATCGTGCCGGCGACGGGCGCACCGCCGCCGAAGTCGGCGGCGAAATCGCACGAGCCGGTTTCGGTCAGTCCAAACAGATCGACGATGCGCGCGGCGGGAAGGCGCGCGGCAATTCGTTCGGCGAGCGCCGGCGGGAACGGCTCGCCGCCAGTGAGCATGGCGCGCAGTTTCGGCGCGGCGAGGGCGGGCGCGGCGGTGAGCGTGCGCAGCAGCGTCGGCACGGCGGCGAGCAATGTCGCATCGGCGAGCTGCTCCGGGTTCTGCGCGAGCTTCGGCGTCAGCAGGAGCCGCGATCCGGATTGCAGCGCCAGCAGGCTGACCCAGATGCCGAAGATGAAGGTGAGCTGGAGCGGCACCGCGACGATGTCGTCGCGGGTAAAGCCGAGCAGGCGTGACAGAACGCCGAGCTTCCACGAAAGCGCTTCGTGACCGACCACGACGCCCTTGGGCTGGCCGGTGCTGCCGGAGGTGAACACGATCAGCGCCGCGTCCTTGAGCAGCTTGCGCCGCGGCGGCGCGGTGTCGCCAATGGCCGAGACCGCGCCGGCGCGGACGGCGAAGCGGCTGCCGAGCCTCGCGATCAGCGCGTCGGCGGCGGCCGCGGGCGTGGTGACATGGATCGGCGCGGCGACGCAGCCGGCGAGCCAGATGCCGAGGAAGCCGGCGAGGTCCGGCGGTTCGTTGGCAATGAAGACGACGACCGGCTCGTTCTCCGCGCTGCCTTTGGCGCGCAGCGCGGCGGCGATCGTCTCGGCGGCGGCGATCATGGCCGCGGCACTCACGGCGCGCGCGCCGGGCGCCGCGGTCTCCGAACCGAGCGACTGCAAGGCTGCGCGCGTATCGAGGCCGAGCTGAGCGAAGCCGCTCATGCCTTGCGCTCCGGGGGGAAGCGGCGGTCGCGCCAGGCGAGCGCGGCCTTGAGGCCCTCGGCGCGGGCGATCTCCATGAAGGCGATCTTGTCGACCGAGCCCGGGCCCTCGATGTCGAGATCGATGGCGAGCGCGGCTTCGAGCGCGTCGAGAAGGCCCTGCCGCTCGAGCGACTGGTTGATCGCGCGCTTGGTGAGCTTGAGGAGCGCAGGGTCGAGCGTCGCCAGATGCCGCGCGATGTTGGCGGTCTCGGCTTCGAGCGCGGCATCGGCGACGACGCGGTTGACGATGCCGAGCTCGCGCGCGCGTTCGGCCGTGATGCGGTCCTGTCCGAGAAAGATGATCTCCCTGGCGATCTTCGGGCCGGCCAGCCAGGGCAGCAGCATGACGACGATGCCGGCGCCGAATTTCAGCTCCGGCTCGCCGAAGAAGGCGGTGTCGCCGGCGATGGTCATGTCGCAGGCGAGCATGAGCTCGAACGCGCCGGCGAGGCACGGCCCGCGCACTGCGGCGAGCGTCGGCTTCGGGCAATGCCAGAAGCGCATCACCGCGTCGAAGTCCTTGCGCAGCACGGCGCGCCATGCGTCGAAGCCGGTCGGGCGGCGCTGCATCTGTTCCTTGAGGTCGAAGCCGGAGGAGAACGCCGCGCCGGCGCCGGTGACGACGACGACGCGCACGGCGGCGTCCGCCTCGGCCATGTCCATGGCGAGGTTGATCTCCTCGAGCATGCGGGCATTGAGCGCATTGGCCCGCGCCGGGCGCGACAGGGTCAGGGTCGCGACCGCGTCCGTCACGTCATAGGTGATTGTCTCGAACGTCATGCCCGCGCTCCCCGGAACAGCCTGCGCGGATCAGAGCAGAGGCATCGGGGTCGGGGCAAGGCGGTGAGCGCGGGCTACTGCGCCTGCCGCAGGTGCAGGCGATCGACGATCTTGCCGTAGCGGTCCATGTCGTCCTTCATGAAGGCCGCGTAGTTCGCCGTGCCGTCCTCGGTGATGTTCATGCCGAGCAGCGCCAGCTTCTCGGCGAAGGCGGGATCGCGCACCGCCTTGGCGACCGCCTGCTGCAGCGTGCGCACGACTTCGGGCGGCAGGCCCGCGGGGCCCTGAAGGCCGAGCATGTCGGCGACGTCGAAGCCCTTGATGCCGAGCTCATCGCAGGTCGGCACGTCGGGCAACGACTTCGCCCGTTGCAGGACGCTGACGCACATGGCGCGCAAGGTGCCCGACTTGATGTGCGGCACGACGTTCGGCAGGCCGGACCAGCCGGCCTGGATTTCCTTGCCGAGCAATCCTGCGACCAGCGCGGTGCCGCCCTTGTAGGGGACGTGCAGCAGCTTGATGCCGGTGCGTTCCTCGAAGATCTCCATGGTCAGGTGATGGATCGAGCCGGCGCCGGCCGAGCCGAAGCTCAATTCGCCGGGCTTCGATTTCGCCAGCGCGATGAATTCCTGCAAATTGTTCGCCGGCAGGTTGGGGATGACGACGAGCGCGGTCGGCACGCTGGCGAGCGAGGTCACCGGCGTGAAATCCTTGAGCGTGTATTTGACCTGCGGGTTCATCGCGACGCTGATCGCGAGCGCGCCGGAGTCGTTGATCATCAGCGTGTAGCCGTCGGGCTTTGCGTCGGCGATGCGCTTGGCCGCCAGCACGCCGCCGGCGCCGGCCATGTTCTCGACCACGAAGGGCGACCCGAGCGCATTCGACAGGCGGTCGGCGAGCAGGCGCGCGAGCACGTCCGGATTGCCGCCGGGCGCGGCGGCGGCGACGATGTGCACGGCGCGGGACGGGTACTTGTCCTCGGCGTGGCCCGGACCGGATGCGGCAAGTATCGCCGCGGCGCTCATCAGCGCCAGGTTTCGCAACGTGGCAATGCGCAGCCCTCGCATGACGTCTCTCCCCGTGATGATTTTTTGTTAAGCCGTACCCCAGACCTCTTTGGCGACCTCGACGACGCGGGCGAGCTTGGCTTCCTCGACCTCGGTCGTCACCGGATTGCCGGTGTCGATGCTGGCGAAGCCGCATTGCGGACTGACGCTCAGCCGCTCGAGCGGCACATATTTCACCGCCTGCTCGATCTTGTCGATCAGGCTCGCCTTGTCCTCGATCGCCTGGCTCTTGGTCGAGACGAGACCGAGCACGGTCGTCTTCGTCTTCGGCATGTAGCGCAGCGGGCTGAAATCGCCGGCGCGTGGCGAATCGTATTCGAGGAAGAAGAAGTCGATGTTCAGGGTGTTGAACAGGCGGTCGGCGACTTCCTCGTAGCTGCCCTCGGCGTGCCAGTGGCCGCCGCGATTGCCGCGGCACAGATGCATGCCGATCTGCATGTCGGCCGGCGCATTTTTCAGGAGGCGGTTGGTGACGGCGATGTAGGTGTCGATCAAGGCGCTCCAGTCGTCGCCGCGGGCCACGAGCTGCTTCTGCACGTCGGGATCGCCGAATTTTGCAAAGGCGGTCTCGTCGATCTGCACATAGCGGCAGCCAGCCTCGTGCAGCGCGGCGAGCTCGCGCGCGAAGGCCTCGATGGTGTCGTCCCAGAACCGGTCCATGTCGGTGTAGGCGGTGGCCAGCACCGCGGCGTCGCCGGCGCGGAAATGCAGCGCGCATGGACCGGGAATGGTGATCTTCGGCACGCGTGTCGAGTTCGCGGCCAGGAAGCGATAATCGGCGACGTTGATCGGGCCGCTCCATGTGACGCGGCTGCGCACCGAGCCCTTCGGTTGCGCTCCGCGGCCGGTCGCGGCTTCCTTCTCCGGCACGGCGTCGATCGAGAGGTCGCCGAGCTGCTGATAGAAATAGCTGTGATAGGAGCGGCGGCGGAACTCGCCGTCCGTCACGAAGCGAAAGCCGAGGCGCTCCTGCAGCCGAATGGCGTCGAGGATCGCGGCGTCCTCGGCCTGCCGCATTGCGCCGGGATCGATTTCGCCGCGTGCAAATCGCGCTCTCTGCGAGAGCAGCGACTGTGGACGTAGCAAGCTACCGATGTGCTCGGCACGGAACGGGGGAACCTCGACGGCGGACATGCGGCTGACTTCACTCCCGGCGCTTGTTCTTTTTGGTGCGGGAGTATCGGTCTCGCCTGCGCGCGAAGTCAACGCGCGGCGCGGCCGCTTTGCTGCGCGGCAGCGATGCAGTTAGGGCATCCGCCCGCCCTCAAAATGGAAGGTCCACCTCAAGCGCCCACCTGTCGCCGCCCTGTCGCACAAGCTTGCTAGCCCCGGTCGCGACGGCTGCATTTCGATTCGCGAGGGGCTGATGCGCGATCCAGACAAAGGCGTGATGGAAAAGGCCTATGCGAAATGGGCGCCGGTCTACGACACGCTGTGCGGGCCGGTGTTCGTGAGCGGCCGGCGCGCTGCCGCCGCGGCCGCGCGCGCGGTCGGCGGACGTATCCTCGAGATCGGCGTCGGCACGGGCTTGTCCTTCGACGACTACGATGCGTCGACCGAGATCACCGGCATCGACATGTCGGCGCCGATGATCGCGCGGGCGCATGAGCGCCTCGCCGGCGGGTGCTACCCGTTCGTCCGCGAGCTTGCGGTGATGGATGCGGCGGCGATGACCTTTGCCGACGCGACCTTCGACTGCGTCGTCGGCCAGTTCGTCATCACGCTGGTGGAAGATCCCGAGCGCGTCCTGTCGGAATGCGCGCGCGTGGTGAAGCCGGGTGGGCAGATCATCCTCGTCAACCATCTCTATTCGGAGAAGGGGATTGCCGCCGCGGTCGAGCGGCTCCTCGCCGAGAGGGCGCGCAAGGTGGGCCTGCGGCCGGAGTTTCCGTTCCAGCGGCTGGCGGCCTGGGCGGAAAGCCATGGCGGCGCGGAATTGATCGAACGGCGCAGGATCAAGCCGTTCGGCGTCTACACATTGGTGCGGTTCCGGCGGCTTGGCGAGGCGCGGGCCGCGGCGTGATCGGGCCGTCACCCTGAGGTGGCCGCCGCAGGCGGCCCTCGAAGGGTCTCTGAGTCAGAGGTCCTTCGAGGCCCGCGCTGCGCGCGGGCTCCTCAGGACGACGGCAAAACACTGTCACAAAATTGCAATAGAACAATGCTAGACGCACGGCCAGATGACCCGCATTCGCACAAGAGCCAGTTCGTGACGGACCTCGCCACGAAGCGATATCGCGCGCTTTTCATCTCGGACGTTCATCTCGGCACGCGCGGCTGCCAGGCCGACAAGCTTCTCGATTTCCTGCGCTGGCACGACGCCGACACCATCTATCTCGTCGGCGACATCGTCGACGGCTGGGCGCTGCGCTCGTCCTGGTACTGGCCGCAGGCGCACAACGACGTCGTGCAGAAGCTCTTGCGCAAGGGCCGCAAGGGCGCGCGGCTCGTCTACATCCCCGGCAACCACGACGAATTCCTGCGCGGCTACTACGGCACGCATTTCGGCGGCATCGAGGTCACCGAGCACACCGTGCACGAGGCCGCCGACGGGAAGCGCTATCTCGTCGTGCACGGCGACATGTTCGACCTCGTCGTGACGCAGGCGCGCTGGCTGGCGCTGCTCGGCGACAAGGCCTACGACTTCGCGCTCACCGCCAACCGTGTGTTCAACGGCTTGCGCCGCATCTTCGGCGCGCCCTACTGGTCGCTGTCGAAGTGGGCGAAGCACAAGGTCAAGAACGCGGTGAACTTTATCGGCGCCTTCGAGAAGGCGCTGTCGACCGAAGCGCAGCGGCATCAGGCCGACGGCGTCATCTGCGGCCACATCCACACGCCGGCGCTGCACGAGGAGTTTGGGCTGCGCTACGTCAATTGCGGCGACTGGGTCGAGAGCTGCACGGCGGCAGCCGAACGCCACGACGGCACGTTCGAGATCATCACCTGGACCAAGGTCAGCGCGGAGCCGGAGCAGGACGACGCGCCGTCGCATCTGGCGCAGCCGCAGGCCGCATGAAGATCCTCGTCGCGACCGACGCCTGGCATCCGCAGGTCAACGGCGTGGTGCGCACGCTCGGCCAGATCGCGCAGGAGGCGCCCGCGCTCGGCGCGGAGATCGTCTTTCTGACGCCCGCCGATTTCCGCACGCTGCCGATGCCGAGCTATCCGGAGATCAGATTGTCGCTGGTCTCGCCCGGCATGGTCGAACGGCGGCTGGACGCATGGCGGCCCGACGCCATCCACATCGCGACCGAAGGGCCGCTCGGTCACGCCGTGCGCCGCGTCTGCCTGCGCCGCGGCCTGCCGTTCACGACGAGCTTCCACACGCGCTTTCCCGACTACATCGCCGAACGGATGCCGCTGGCGAGCCGCTGGTCGTCGGACCTGACCTGGGCGTGGCTGCGCCGCTTTCACAAGCCGGCGACGGCGGTGATGGCGGCGACGCCGACGCTGGCGCGCGAATTGACCGAGCGGCGCTTCCGCAACGTCAAGCTCTGGACGCGCGGTGTCGACGCGGAACTGTTTCGCCCGCGCGAGGAAGCGACGCTCAATGTACCGCGCCCGGTCTTTCTCACCGTGGGCCGCGTCGCGGTGGAGAAGAACATTGAGGCGTTCCTCGCGCTCGATCTGCCGGGCAGCAAGGTCGTGGTCGGCGACGGGCCGGCGCGCGCCGCGCTCGAGCGCCGGTTTCCCGAGGCGGTGTTTCTCGGCGCGCGGCACGGCGCGGCGCTGGCGGAGATCTATGCGGCGGCCGACGTGTTCGTGTTCCCGAGCCTGACCGACACGTTCGGCCTCGTTCTGCTCGAGGCGCTGGCGAGCGGCGTTCCGATCGCGGCCTTTCCGGCCGCCGCGCCGCGCGACGTGATCGGTGACGCCCCGGTCGGCGTACTCGACGCCGACTTGAAGCGCGCCTGCATCGGCGCGTTGAAGTGTTCGCGCGAGGCGGCGCGCGCCTTCGCGCTGACCATGACGTGGGCGGAGAGCGCGCGGCTGTTCCTCCAGCACGTGCGCGAGGGCAACACGCCGCAGCGCAGGAAGCGCGCCCGCCGCCTGCGGTCGAAGGCGGCCTGAGCGGGGATCGCCTCATTCTGCGGGGGGCGCGGAACGCTCCCGTCTCGATGGATGGAGCGGCCTCCTGCTTCGAGACGCTCGCCTTCGCTGTCGCTTCGGCGTGCTCCTCAGCATGACGCCATGACGGATCGATCCTACTGGGTCCCCGCTTTCGCGGGGACGAACGGCGTTATGGCTCGTGAATTGATCAATCGTCCCGCGCCTGCTACGAGCGGTCATGGCGACATTGGCATCAAAACGTGAGACGAAGTTGCAGGTGTCCCGGGGCAGCGGCAACGTGTTCGCCGATCTCGGCTTTGCCGACGCCGACGAGCGGCAGACAAAGCTGCGCCTCGCATACGAACTCAACGAAGTGTTGGCAGAGCGCGACCTGACGCAACAGGAATCGGGGCGGCTGCTCGGCCTCAGCCAGCCCAAGATATCCGCTCTCGGGAACTACAAACTCGAGGGCTTCTCCGTCGAGCGACTGATGACGCTGCTGACGGCGCTCGACCGGGACATCGACATCGTTATCCGCAAGAAACGGAAGTCGCGCACGCCTGGAAGGATTACCGTCGTTCCTGCATAAGAGGGGCGGGGGACGACAGCCCCCGCGCTTTGCGCTAGCCTTGCCCGCATGACCGCACACACCAAGCCGCTTCCGACCTTCGCCGATGTCGACGCCGCCGCGGCGCGCATCAAGGGCGTCGCCGTGCGCACGCCGCTCATCAACAGCCCGGTGCTCGACGACCGCGTCGGCGCCCGCGTCTTCCTCAAGGCCGAGACGCTTCAGCGCACCGGCTCGTTCAAGTTCCGCGGCGCCTACAACAAATGCTCGTCGATTCCCGCCGACAAGCGCGCCGCCGGCGTCGTCGCCTATTCCTCGGGCAATCACGCGCAGGGCGTCGCCGCCGCGGCGAAGCTCCTCGGCATGCGCGCGACCATCGTCATGCCGGCGGATGCGCCGAAGGCGAAGCGCATGCGCACCGAGGCGCTCGGCGCCGAGGTCGTCGCCTATGACCGCAACACCGAGGACCGCGCGGCGATCGCAATGAAGATCGTCGCCGAGCGCGGCGCGACCTTGGTGCCACCTTACGACGATCCGCTGATCGTCGCCGGGCAGGGCACGATCGGCCGCGAGATCGTCGAGGATCTCGCCGCGCAGAACCTGAAACCGGAGATCGTCTTCATCGGCTTGTCGGGCGGCGGGCTCGCCGCCGGCACCGCGCTCGGCATCAAGGCGGGTGCGCCGGATGCGCAGATCTACGGCGTCGAGCCGGAAGGTTTCGACGACACGCTGCGCTCGTTCAAGAGCGGCAAGCACGAGACCAATGCGCGCATGAGCGGTTCGATCTGCGACGCGCTGATGAGCGCGACGCCGGGCGAGGTGACGTTCCCGATCAATTCGAAGCTGATCGGGCAGGGCTTCGCAGTCTCCGACGACGAGGTCGGCCGCGCGGTGCGCTTCGCCTTCGAGGAACTGAAGCTGGTGGTGGAGCCGGGCGGCGCGGTGGGCCTGGCCGCCATGCTCGCCGGCAAGCTCGACATCAAGGGCAGGATCGTCTGCGGCGTCCTCTCGGGCGGCAATGTCGACGCCGCGATGTTCGCGAAGCTGATCGGGGCTTAGCGCATCAACTCCGAGACCCTTCGAGGGCCGCGCATCCGCGCGGCCGCCTCAGGGTGAGGAATACACTTAAGAGAACAGCGCCAGCCGCTCTTCCTCGCTGAGCGCGAGGATGTGGCCGAGCGCGTCGGCGACCGGCGTGCCGGGCGGCGCGGCATGCTCCTGCGGCACAGTGTCGGCAATGACATTCGACTCCGTGGCCGGGTCCTTCTCCGCCGCGGGCGCCGGTTCCACGACGACGGCGGCGTCGACCGTCACGATGGTTTCGCCGGCGAAGTCCTCGCCCTCGAAATGCGGCGGCGGCGGCCGGCTGCCGGCCGTGATCCCCGACACATCCGGCATGTCGGTTTGCGCGGCGGCCCCCGCGTGCGCGGCGACGGCGGCAAGCGCGGTCGCGCCCGGCGGGAGGGGCGGCGGGGGCGGAGCCGTCGGCGTCGCCACCTTTGCGCGCTGCTCGGCCAGCGTGTCCTCGATGCGGGCGATCGCCGCCAGCAGCATCTCGGTGTCGGCCTGGCGCGAACGCCGCGCATGCTCGGCAAGGAAGGCGCGCCCGCGCGCGCTCGCCGCAAGCACGGCCAGAAAGGCCTTGTAGTCGCTGTCGTCGGGGCTCTCGCCGAGGCTCTCACCGGCGAGGGCCTGCGCCTCGTTCGACATATGCATTCCCCGTCCCGGCAGTTTATCAATCATGCGTGCTGATTCGGCCAGAAGGCCGCACCTGACAGGACCGCCGCCATGCGGCCGCCGCCGTCCCCGCCGCTCGGCTTCGTGCCGCGGCTGGTGGGGCTCTATATCGGGCTTTTTCTCCTCTACGGCGTGCAGCAGCCGTTCCTGCCGGTGTGGCTGAGCGCGAAGGGTTTCGATCCGTCATGGATCGGGCTCGCCGTCGCGCTGCCGTCGGTGGTGCGGATGTTCGGCATCGCGTTCGCGGCGCGCGAGGCCGATCGGCGCGACGCGCTGCGCCAGGCGATCGCGATCTGCGCGTGGCTCGGCGTCGGCGCCTACGCGCTGGTCGGGGCATCGAGCGGCGTGTTCGTCGTCTTCATGGCCTATCTGCTCGCCTCGCTCGTCTATGCGCCGCTGATGCCGCTGACCGACGCCTATGCGCTCAAGGGGCTGTGGGCGCGCGGCCGCGCCTACGGGCCGGTGCGGCTGTGGGGTTCGGTCGCCTTCATCGCCGGCAACTTCATCGCCGGCACCGCGCTCGACCTGATGCCGGCGCAGGAGCTGATCTGGATCATGGTGGCGTCGACCGCGGTCACGGCCATCGCGGCGCTGACGCTCGTGCCCGTCGCCGCGAAGCCGCCCGAGGCGGAAGCGCCGCAGGCCGGCCGCGCAAGCCTGCTGCGCGACCGCGGTTTCATCGCCGTGCTGGCGGCGGCGAGCCTCATCCAGGCGAGCCACGCGGTCAATTACGGTTTCTCGACGCTGCAATGGCGCGGCGAGGGCCTCGACGGCGGCAGCATTGCCGCGCTCTGGGCGATCAGCGTGCTCGCCGAGATCGTGCTGTTCGCGTTCCAGGGCCGGCTGTCGATCTCGCCGACCGGCTTTCTGACGCTCGGCGCGCTCGGGGCGGTCCTGCGCTGGAGCGTGATGATGCTCAATCCGCCGGCGGCGCTGCTGCCGTTCCTGCAATGCCTGCACGCGCTCTCGTTCGGCGCGACGCATCTCGGCGCGCTCACCTATGTCGCGCGCCATGCGCGGGACGGGCAGGCGGCGACGGCGCAGGGCTATCTGGCGATTGCGCTGAGCGCGGTGATGGCGGTGACGAGCGCGGCGTCCGGACCGCTCTATGCGCGGTTCGGCGCGGCCAGTTTCGCGGCGATGGCGCTAATGGCGATCGCTGGCGGAGTAGCCGCCCGAATAGCGAGCCGTGCGGGTGCGGTAGCGGGCATGCCGCGTGGATGAGCGGACATGCGTCGTGCGCTCGGCGCGCGCGGTGTAGACGCGTTCGCCGTTGCAGCTCGACACGACGCCGTTGAGGTCGCTGCCCTGCATGTAGATCATGCGCCGCGTCAGCCCGCCATGGCGGTTGATCCAGCGGCGCACGTCGTGCGGATAGATGTTCCAGAGCGCCTGCGTGCCGAGCGGGCTCGTTACCGGACGGCCGTCATCGTCGGGCATCCAGGCGGCGTGGAAGCCGAAGCGCGCGCGCGGCGTGGCGCAGACGCGGTTGCGCGGGATGAGGCCGAGGAGAAGCGTGCAGGCGGAGAGACAATTGCCGTCGACGACGACGCGCTCGCCCGAGGAGCGCACGGTGGCGAAGGTCTGAAGATATTGTCCGATCTGGCCGCCGCGGTCTTCGGAAATGCGCATCGTCGCGGACGCCGGGGCGACAGCGGCCCCCAACATCGCGGCGCAGAGCAGCAATAGGCTCGCGAAACGCATGACCCCCCGTCCCCTCAAGGACCGCCATCGGCGGTTGTCATCTGATCAGAAGTCTAGGCTGATCGGGGGCGGGTTGGAAAGGTTTGGTTAACCAAAAAAGCGCGCACGTTTGGTGAACAAACATGGGCTTTTACATTAAATTTGATCGAACGCGGCGAGTTCCAGGAACGTCTTTTGGCGACGCTGTGTTGGTGCTCTCAATTTGCGCGAAGTGCGGCGCGAATTTGCTCACCGGAACTGCACGCGGCGCGGCTTTGCAACATCCGCGTCGACGTCCGCGCCACCGGCTGCGATCGAATCGGCGGCGTAGATGCATTCGTCGGCAAGCCGCACGAGTTCCTGCGCCCGGTCCTCGTTCCAGGTCTCCTCGGCAATGTGCCGATAGAGGCGCGCATGCGCGCGCAGTCTGTCGGCGAGATATCGGGAGTTCGGCACGGCGGTCGGCCCGGTTGATCCGAGACGCACCATGCACGCATGCGGAGTCCTCCGCCTTGCGCCATATCAAACCGGTTGTAGTGGTAGGATCATCCCCAGAGCGCCGGCGCGGGGGGATGGACGAAGCTGCCGTCGTAGCGGAGCCCGTCGGGCCGGTCGGCGGCGAGCAGCAACGGCCCGTCGAGATCGACCACGTCGGCCCGCTGCGCCACCAGCAGCGCCGGAGCCATGGACAGCGACGTCGCGACCATGCAGCCGACCATCAGTTTCAGGCCGAGCCGCTCGGCCTCCGCCGCCATGGCCAGCGCCTCGGTCAGGCCGCCGGCCTTGTCGAGCTTGACGTTGACGGCATCGTATTTGCCCGCAAGCGTGCGCAGGGAATCCCGCGCATGCGCGCTCTCGTCGGCGCAAACGGGGATCGGCCGGGCGATGCGGGCGAGCGGTGAGTCGCGGCCGTCGGGCAATGGCTGCTCGACCAGCGTGACGCCGGCCTCGGCGCAGGCGGCGAGGTTCGCCGCAATATTGCTCTCGTCCCAGCCCTCATTGGCGTCGACGATGAGCTGCGCTTTCGGCGCGGCGCGGCGGACGGCGGCGATGCGCTCCGGATCGCCGTTGCGGCCGAGTTTCACCTTGAGGAGAGGGCGGCCGGCCGCCTTCGCGGCGGCCTCGGCCATGGCCTCGGGCGTGCCGATCGAGATCGTGTAGGCGGTGGTCACGGGGCGGAGCGGGCCGAGCCCGGCAAGCTCCGCCGCCGGGCGGCCGGCGAGCTTGGCCTCGAGGTCCCAGAAGGCGCAGTCGAGCGCGTTGCGGGCCGCACCCGGCGGCATGGCCGCCTGGAGCTCGGCGCGGGTCAATCCGGCCTCGATCCGCGGCCGCAGGGCCTCGATGGCGGCCGAGACGGTATCGACCGTCTCGCCGTATCGCGCATAGGGCACGCATTCGCCGCGGCCGCGTGCCTTGCCCGCGCCCAATTCGGCGACCACGACCACGGCCTCGGTCTTCGAGCCGCGGCTGATGGCGAAGGAACCCGCGATCGGCCAGCGCTCGACGGCAAGACGGAGGGTGCGGCGGCTGGGGATGTCCATCGAGGCTCCGG
Source organism: Pseudolabrys sp. (assembly GCA_051959715.1). Classification (GTDB taxonomy): domain Bacteria; phylum Pseudomonadota; class Alphaproteobacteria; order Rhizobiales; family Xanthobacteraceae; genus Pseudolabrys. Next base: position 21,087 of record JBQCFB010000392.1, on the reverse strand, counting down.
CGAGCCGGCCGTGCGACGTCGGCCGGCCGTTGTCACTTTCGCCGCATCGGGGAAGGCGAAACGTGTATCACCATATACCAAACCCTTTTTGATTCCCGGGCCTTGAGCCAGAGACCCCGATGGCGGACGCACTGCTGATCGACAAGGCGGAGGGCGAGACCCTGCGGATCGCGGCCGCCGGCGCGTGGACGTCGATCAATGCGCGGCCGCTGGAACTCGAGATCGACGCCGCCGCGCGCCGCCATGCCGACGCGAAGCAGGTGGCGATCGACATGGGCAAGGTCGAGCGGCTCGACACGTTCGGCGCCTGGCTGCTGGAGCGGCTGGTGCGCGCCTTCCAGAGCCGCGGCGCGACGACCGAGATCGTCGGCCTGAAGCAGGACTACCGCGCGCTGATGGACGAGCTGCACCAGATCAAGCTGGAGGAGCCGTCCGGTCGCCACGGCGTCGGCGTCATGGAAGCGCTCGCCGCCATCGGCCGCACCATGGCCAATGTCGGCGACACTTTCGTCGGCATCCTGAACATGCTCGGCGCGATCAGCGTCGCGTTCGGACGCGTGGTCGTCAATCCGCGCCGCTTCCGCTTCACGTCATTGGTCCACCAGCTCGACAATGTCGGCTGGAAGGGCGTGCCGATCATCCTGCTGATCACCTTCCTGGTCGGCGCCATCATCTCGCAGCAGGGTATCTTCCATTTCCGCAAGTTCGGCGCCGACATCTACGTCGTCGACATGATCGGCATCCTCGTGCTGCGCGAATTGGGCGTGCTGATCGTCTGCATCATGGTCGCCGGCCGCTCCGGCTCGGCCTACACCGCCGAGCTCGGCTCGATGAAGATGCGCGAGGAGGTCGACGCGCTGCGCACCATGGGGTTCGATCCGGTCGAGGTGCTGGTGCTGCCGCGCATCCTGGCGCTGATCGTCGGCGTGCCGATCCTGACCTTCCTCGGCTCGCTCGCCGCGCTCTATGGCGGCGGCCTCGTCGCCTGGCTCTATGGCGGCATCGACCCCGAGATCTTCCTTCAGCGGCTGAAGGAAGCGATCGACGTGAAGACCTTCGAGGTCGGCATGATCAAGGCGCCGTTCATGGCGCTGGTCGTCGGCGTGGTCGCCTGCGTCGAGGGCATGAAGGTGAAGGGCTCCTCGGAGTCGCTCGGGCTCCAGACGACGGCGTCGGTCGTCGAGTCGATCTTCCTCGTCATCGTGCTCGACGGTTTCTTCGCCATCTTCTTCGCCTCGATCGGGATGTGAGCCATGATCGTCGGCAACGGCAAGGCGCGAGAGACGGTGATCGCGGCGCGCGGCGTCAAGGTCGGCTTCGGCGAACGCCTCGTGCTCAACGGCGTCGATCTCGACGTCTATCGCGGTGAGATCCTGGGCTTCGTCGGCGGCTCCGGCGCCGGCAAGTCGGTGCTGATGCGCACCATCATCGGTCTGCTGCCCAAGCGCGGCGGCACGATCACCGTGTTCGATCAGGACATGGACAAGGCGGACGACGACGAGCGCCAGGCGGTCGAGCGGCGCTGGGGCGTGCTGTTCCAGCAGGGCGCGCTGTTCTCCTCGCTCACGGTGAAGGAGAACCTGCAGTTCCCGCTGCGCGAATATCTCAATCTGTCGCAGCGCCTGATGGACGAGCTGGCGCTCGCCAAGCTCGAAATGGTCGGGCTCGACGCCAGCGTGCTGAACAAGATTCCGTCGGAATTGTCGGGCGGTATGACCAAGCGCGTGGCGCTGGCGCGGGCGCTCGCGCTCGACCCCGACATCGTCTTCCTCGACGAGCCGACATCGGGCCTCGATCCGATCGGCGCCGGCGACTTCGACACGCTGATCGCGACGCTGCAGCGGACCCTGGGCCTCACCGTGTTCATGGTCACGCACGACCTCGACAGCCTGCATACGGTCTGCGACCGCATCGCCGTGCTGGCCGAGGGCAAGATCATCGCCGCTGGAAACATGGACGCCATGCTCGCGTCCGAGCATCCGTGGCTGAAGTCGTATTTCCGCGGCAAACGCTCGCGCGCCGGCCACGTGGCCGAAGCGGCGGCGCAGGCGCGCATCGCGCCGGTATGACAGCAAGGAGCGGTCGATGGAGACCCGCGCAAACTACACGCTGATCGGACTGTTCACGGTGGTGGTGATCGCCGCGGCGTTCGGCTTCGTGTTCTGGTTCCAGAGCGGCGGCGCGGTCGGCGACCGCGGCTACTACAAGATCGCCTTCGACGGCTCGGTCAACGGCCTGCGCACCGGCAGCGCGGTGATGTTCAACGGACTGCGCGTCGGCGAGGTCACCGGTCTCGCGCTCAATCCGAAGCAGTCGCAGCAGGTGATGGTGACGGTCGCCGTCGAGAAGTCGGTGGCGATCCGCAACGACACCGATATCGGGCTCGAATTCCAGGGGCTGACCGGCATCGCCTCGCTGTCGCTCAAAGGCGGCTCCGACGCGCCTGTGCCGCCGGGCACGAAGGACAAGCCGGTGGTGCTCGAAGCCTCGCACGGCGCCAATGTCGACGTGACGCAGAGCGCGCGCGACGTCATGCGCCGGCTCGACCAGCTCATCTCGGAAAACCAGAAGGCGCTGCGCTCGGCGATCGCCAATATCGACAAGTTCTCAGCCGCGCTCGCCAACTCGACCGACAAGATCGATTCCACGCTCGCCAATGTCGACAAGTTCAGCGGCGTGCTGGCCAACAATGCCGACCGCTTCGATCACATCGCGCAGGGGCTGGAGAACCTGACGGGCGGCAAGGACGGCAAGGGCGGCGAGATCAACGAGACCGTCCGCTCGGTGCACAACCTGATCGACAATGTCGACAAGCGCACCGCCGAGATCACGACCGGCATCAACCGCGTGACCGCGACCGGCACCAAGCAGATCGGCGAAATGTCGGCGAGCTTCCAGCGCACGCTCTCGACCGCCGACCGCGTGCTGACCAATCTCGACCGCAATCCGAGCCGGCTGATCTGGGGCGGGGCGGGCTCGTCGGCCGCGGCGCCGCAGCCGAAGAAGCCGTAGCGCGCATAGGCCCAAGGGCGTCGAATTTTCTACATCTGGATGTCAGTTCGACTTCAGCTCAATTCCTGTTGATCTTAAATGGGGGTATCAAGAGCTTGGGGTTTCTCTGTATAGATACCTTGTTCAGTACAAGTGAGAATATCTGACCCTCTCCGCAGATCTTGCGGTGCTTTTACCCCAGACAAAAGGGGCTTCAGGAGAGAAAAAACGTGGCACTGTTCGACGAGCAGTGGAGGAATGGCTTGTCCGATCTCTAGAGGAGGCTGTTTCGTGCAGCCATTGTTGGTATTGTCGCAAATTGTAAATTTTATATCGATGGTATGTTGATAGTCAGGCGCGTAGTCAAACGCCGCGCCGTTGACGGGAAGTAAGTAAAACGCGGCAGCTGCTCCGTTGGAGGCGAGGCCGCCCGAAAAGTCCGCTGCAATGACTAGCTGTGTCTTTAGTTCGACTTGTGTAAATTTTGTTTGGTCTGGCAAGCATGGCGTTCTCATTGCTGGCAGTCGACCTGAATCGTCTAGAATATCGACTTTGCTTAAGCTGCATATTTCCGAGTACGGATGAAGCGATGATCGTGCTTGTGACTTTCGCTTCGTTTCGGTGAGGGCCGTTCTATTTATGTTGTCAAAGTAATTCGATAGCCACTGTTTAAGATACAGATTCTTGTCGGGCCGTAGTGCCCAGTCTGGGCAATGCGACACTGAAACCCCGGCTCCCTCATTGTCATTCTTTGAGGCCTGCGCGGCTTTCTGCGGAACAGAAAAGACGGAAGTGGCTGACGTCGAGCGTCTTGGATTTAATTTGGCTCCGAGCGTTGATATCTTATTCTGGCTTGCCACTATCGTTTGCACTGATTGCAGGCCAGCATTTGCGAGATTTACCCCTGTAAAATTAACTGAACCGCTATGGTCAGTCTGCAATATCAAAGTTACATTTGCTGAATCTTCTGAAAGACGCCATCGATTTGAAGGATGGTTCTCTTGGTAGTCCGTGACGAAGTCTTGAATTTCGCATGCCACCTGTGTGGCGACTGTGCTAACGGGAACGTCATACAAGAATGGCTGCTCAATTAAAGCAAAGCCTGGCAAAAAGCCGCAGCTGGGCAAGCTTAGAATTGCGATAACGGATGCTGCTCGAGAGGCGTTCATTATTGACTCGATGAAATGCGGTCAAATTCTGATTACAATCATTTCGCGAAAATATAAAATAAGCAAACATTGATTGTGGACAGTGTTGAAAACTAAGTTTGTATTCTGGCTTTGAGTGCTCGGTAAGCGGACTGTTGTCTCAATTGTTAGGCGAAATAGCTTCCAACGCGCGCTCTCGACCGCCGACCGCGTGCTGACCAATCTCGACCGCAATCCGAGCCGGCTGATCTGGGGCGGGGCGGGCTCGTCGGCCGCGGCGCCGCAACCGAAGAAGCCGTAGTGCGGGCAACGGGCGGCGAGCGCGCCGCGTTATCGTTTCTGCAAGAGACGATCGCCGTCGACGAAGCGCGATATCCGACGCAGCGTTGCCATGACCTCGGCGACGCGGATTCGCGATTGCATGATGGTCAGACGAAGCTCCGCGCGCTGACGTCCGTATTCGATGACGCAGAGATCGTAATCTTCGCGCGTCTTCTGCGCCTCGCGCAGATCGCGCGTCACGTCGTCGGAGAAAATCTGATGCGGCATGGTTTGGCACTCCGCCTGAACGGCTGATCGCCACAGGGGAGTAAAGCACCACCGGCCAGGACAGGTCCGTCGGTTATCCGACTTAGGTCGCTTTATTTCTGCCCAATGCGCGTGGCGGGCGTCGCCGGCAAGACGGCGCCGCTCAAACAAAAAGGCCGCACCGGGGTGCGGCCTTTTCGCTTTCGGATGCGCGGCGGCTCAGTCGAAGCGGCCGGCCGCGTGCGCCAGCATGGTGTAGACCTTGCCGGTCTCGGAAGTGAGATACGTCCGCGCCATCACCTGGCTACGGTCGTCGCGCGAGACTTCCTCGAGCAGCCGCTCGAACTCGCCGATGTAGCGGTCGACCGTCTGCTTGAACTCGCGGTCGGCGCGGTACTTCTTGCGGATCTCGTCGAACGCCTGCTGGCCCTGGAGCGTGTAGAGTCGGCGGGTGAAGACGTTGCGCTCGCCGCGCTTGTAGCGATCCCACAGGTCGGTCGCCGCGTCGTGGTCGATCATGCGGGCGATGTCGACCGAGAGGCTGTCGAGCGACTCGATCGAATGCCGCGGCGAACGCTCGTCCGAGCCGCGGCGGTCGGCGGCGGGCTCGGTGCGCGCGGCCTCGCGGCTGCGGTTGAACTCGCGCGCGGGCGGTTCATTCTCGTCGCGCGAGGCGCGGTTGAGCAGGTCCGACAGCCAGCCGCGGCCGCCGGGCGCCGGCGGTCCGATCGGGGACGGCGCGGCGGGCTCGGCCGGTGCGCGGCGCGAGGAGGGCGCGAAGCTCGCCACGTCGCGCGGCGGCGTGCGCGGCTCAGGACGCGGCGCCGGCTCACGCACGGTCTCGCGCATGGTTTCGCCGCGCGAACCGGTCTCGCTGCGCCCGCCGACGATGGCGAGCGGGGCTTCCGCATCGCGGCCGCGGCCGCGCGCCGGCTCGACCGCGTCAAGGCTGCGGCCATGGCGGGCGACGATGCGATTGAGTTCGGCCAGCGCCTCGATCTGGTCGACGATGACGCGGCGCATCTGCGCCGTGCTCTCGGCGGTCTCCTGCGGCAGTTCGAGCACGCCGCGGCGGAGCTCCGCGCGCGTCGCCTCGAGCTCGCGCTGCACGTCCTCGCGCGTCGCTTCCAGCTCGCGCTGCATTTCGCTCGCCATCTGCTTCATGCCGTGCAGCGTCTCGGCGAAGCGGGTATTGGCCTCCTCGAACAGCGCGTGCGTCTCGCCGCTCGACTGCTCGAAGATGTCGTGCATGGCCTGGGTCGAACGGCGGCGTTCGGCCTCGGCCTGTTCGCGCATGCGCTCGAACTGCTCGCCGATCGCGCGGGCGCTCTCGGTGCCGGTCTCCTGCATGGTGCGGGTGACTTCGGTGCTCTGCTCGCGCACGCGGTCGAACTCGTCGGCGATGGTGCGGGCGCTTTCGGTGGTCGCTTCCGACACGACACGGGCGACGTCGCGGGCGCGGCCCGCGGCTGCGTCGAGCGTCTGGTCAATGAGGCCGGAGAAGCGCTTGAGCCGCTCGGCGATCTCGTCGGTGCGGATGTCGAGCGTCGAGACGAGCGATTCGAGCTGCACGCGGCGCTCGGTGACGCTCTGCTCGGTCGAGCGGTTGCTGGTCTGGATGAGATCGGCCGCGCGGGCGAGCTCCTGGCCGTGCTCGTCGAAGGAGCGGGCGAGCTGGCCGAGATCGGTGAGGACCTGGCCGGTGATCTCGCGGAAGCCGCCGATGTTCGTCTCCATGCGGCCGGTCGCTTCGCCGGTCGTGACGGTGACTTCGTTCATGGCACTGACGAATTCGGACACGCGCAGCATCAGCGTGTTCTCGAGCGCGCTCATGTTCTCGTGCGAGCCGGTCAGCACTTCCTGGAGCAGGACGTTGGCCTCGCGCAGGCGGCCGAACAGGGCGGTCGTGTCCGAACGCAGGATGTTGTGCGTCTCCATGAGCTCGGTGACGGTCGCGGTCGCGGTTTCCTTCGACTTGGCGATCGCCGTCTCGGCGGCCTGCTGGAGGCCGGCGAACGACTTGTTGACGCTGTCCGCCGCGGTCTCGCCGGCGGCGTTGATGAGGCGCGCGATCTGCTCGGAATTCTCGGCGACCGAGCGCGAGAAGCCGTAGCCGCGCTCCTCGATCACCGACATGGCGTGCTCGGTCGCCTTGGTGATCTCGTTGCCGAAGGTGAGGCCCTGGTCGCTGATCGCGGCGAGCAGGCTGCCGCTCTTGTCGGACAGGATGACCTCGATCTCGTGCGTGCGCGCCGAGACCTCGGTGGCGATGCGCTCGGCTTCGCCGACGAAGGTCTTGGACACTTCCTCGCCGAGGCCGCGCAGGGTGCGCTCGGCCTCGCCGGCGGAGATGCGGATCGCTTCGCTGGTGTTGATGGCGAGCTCGCCGAGATTGCGCTCGGCATTGGCCGAGTTGACCTGGATGGCGTGGCTCAATTGCTCGAAGCGGGCGATGAGCGTGTCGGCCGCGGCCTTGGTGCGGTTCTCGACGACGTCGGCGACCTTCTCGGTGCGGCCGACCAGCAGCTCCTCGAGGCGGCCGTAGCGGACGTCGAGCGACTCGCCGATGGCGTCGGCGCGGGCGCCGATCTTGTCCGCCGCCTCGGTGGCGCGGACGTCGATGGTCGAGCCGATATCGGAGATGCGGCGGTCGAGCGAGCCGACCATGTCCTTGCCGCCCTCGCTGAGGGTCTTGGCCATGTCGGCGACGCGGGCGCCGAGCAGCTCCTCGAAGCGCAGGAGGCGCTTGTCGAGATGGTCGGACAGCTCGGTGGTGCGGCCGGTGACGCGCTGGTCGAAGCCGTCGAGATAGGCGCGCATGGCCTCGGCGACGTCCTTGACGCGGGCGCCGAGACGCTCGGCCAGCTCGCCGCCATAGGTCTTCACCGTGTGGTCGAACTCGCCGATGTTGTGGGTGATGAGGTTGCCGAGGTTGGTCGTGTCACGCGAGATCTTCTCGCTCAGCTCGACGCCGTGCGTCTCGAACAGCTCGTCGAACGCCTTGACCCGGGCGCCGAGCATGTCGCGCATGGCCTCGCCGCGGTTGTCGATGGTCTTGACCAGCACTTCCGCATTGTCGCGGAAGGTGTCGGCGACGGTGTTCGAGCGCGCGATGACCGTGTCGGCGACGCGCGTGCCGGTCTGTTCGATGCGGCCGACGACTTCGGCGCCGCGATTGCCAAGCTCCTGGACGAGGGCGTCGCCGCCGTTGCGCAGGCGCGCGGTAATTTCCTCGCCGCGCGCGGCGATGGCGTCGGTGACGCTGGCGCCGGCCTGGGTGATCGACTGCGTCGCCTGCTGCGAGCGCGCGGCCATCGCCTCCATGGTGGCGCCGGCATTGGCGGTGAAGCCCTTCTGCACGTTCTCGAGCCGCGCCGTGAGCGTCGCCTCGAGCTTCTTGGCGAGATCGGCGAACTCCTCGTGCACGGTCTCGCTGCGGAAGCGGAGACTGCCGACGAGCTGGTCGCTCGCCGAGGTGATGGCGCTGGTGGCGTGATAGCTCGTGCCTTCGAGCTTATCGAGCAGGGTCGAGCCGCGCTCGCTGAGCGCGTCGACCATCGAGTCGCCGGCCTGGCCGAGCGCGAGCGTGATGACCTCGCCCTTCTCGGTCAGCGAGCGCGTCACGCGCTGCGCGACCTCGCTCACCTTGTCGGCGACGAGATCGCCGACCGAGGTGATGTCGTGCGACAGGTCGAGATGGACGCTGGCGATGGCGTTGCGCACCTGCTCGCCCTGGCTGACCAGCATTTCGCGCTGGCTGGCGAGCTGGTTGATGAGATCGCGCACGCGCACTTCGTTGTCGTTGTAGGCCCGCTCGATGGCCGAGACCTCGTTGTGCACGAGCGCCTCGAGCTCGGCGGCGCGGGCAAGCGCCCGCTCGACGCCGTCGCCCATGGCCGCGACTTCGCGGCGCACGGCCTGGCCGACCGAGACAACGGCTTCGCGCGCCAACGTCTCCGGCTGCGCCATGCGCATGGCGACTTCCGCCATGGACTCGGCGACGATGCGCATGTCCTGCGCGCGCGAGAACATCTGCGCCAGCGCATAGAAGAATCCGATCGGCACGACGATGCCGGCGGCGATGGCGGCGACGGCGCCGGCAAGGGCCTTCGGCCCGAGCCCGGCGAGCTCGCCGGAGAAGACATAGACCAGCGCGAGGCCGGCGGCGGCCCAGGTGACCGCGGCGATGCCGGCGGCGATATAGGGCGTGCGGGAGGGGCGGCGGCGCAGCGCCTGGAGGATCAGGCCGACCTGCTCGCGGTCGTCATTGGCGGGGGCGCGCAGGCCGACGGCGTCGTCGCCTTCGGGCTTGAAGAGGTCGGGGGTCGCTTCGTCGGCTTCGGCGGCCGGGGCGGCTTGCGGCGGCGAGCCCGCTGGCCGGACATTGAGGGCCTCCTGGATCGCCGACAGCGCGGCTTCGGTCGGATCCTGGGTCTTCTGCGGATTATTCGCCATTTCGGTCGTCGCCTCGTCGTTACGCCGGACACTTGCCGCGGCCGAACCGTCACGCTCCGATGGGGCCGCGGGGAGCCCCCGCAACCGCCGTGCAAGCCGGATTAACCGTTGCCACGAGCCCCAACAGACCGCCGTGCGGCCATCCTATCGCCTTGAGTGTGCGAAAGAAACCACAGGAAGCCGCCACCTGCGATCATCGTTAACTGTCTGTTAACCATAACAGCAGGGGCTCGGGCGCATGCGACCCACCATGGCTCGTGAAATAAGGCGCGGCTTGGGCCGATTACCGCCGCCCGGTGCGGCGTGCCGCTTGACCCCGGATTAACCAGGCCGGGCGGGCCGGGTGGGGGCATTTACCGGGCCTTCGGGGAAGCCCGGCACAGTCGCGGAAAAGGGGAGCCGGGCATGGCGAAGGCCGCAATCAGGAGCAGCGAGGAGGAGGGCGCCGGTCCGGCGATCGACCGGGCGCACCTGTCGCGGATGACCTTCGGCGACGCCGCGCTCGAGCGCGAACTCCTCGGCCTGTTCGACCGCCAGGCGGCGCTCCTCGTCGCGCGCATGAGCGAGGCCGACGACGCGGCGATCAAGGCGCTGGCGCACACGCTCAAAGGTTCGGCGCTGGGCGTCGGCGCGACCGGGGTCGCGGAGGCCGCCGCAGCGCTCGAACAGGGGCAAGGACCGGAACGACTTGCAGCGCTCGCGCGCGCCGTCGCACGCGCGCGCATGGCTGTCGCCGCAATGCTGGCGCAGGCGGCGAATTGACGTTATAGAGGCGCGCCCGCCCGCTCCGGCGCGGGTTCATTCCGGACAAAGTTTCGTTTTACAGCGCCGCACATGCCGAAAATCACCTACATCGATGCCAGTGGAACCGGACGCACCGTCGAGGCCGAAGTCGGCTCGACCGTGATGGAGACGGCGATCCGCAACAACATTCCCGGCATCGAGGCCGAATGCGGCGGCGCCTGCGCCTGCGCGACCTGCCACGTCTATGTCGACGACGCCTGGCGCGAGAAGACCGGCGGGCCCTCGCCGATGGAAGAGGACATGCTCGATTTCGGCTACGACGTGCGCGAGAGCTCGCGCCTGTCGTGTCAGATCAAGGTGACCGACGAGCTCGACGGGCTGATCGTCCGCACGCCCGACAAGCAGGCGTAAGCAGTCAACTACCGCGCTCCATATTGATCCCGACCGGGCCCCCGCTTTCGCGGGAACGAACGGTTGTCTAGGTTGCCGCTCATGGCAACACGCACCCTCACCACGACCTGCTGCATCGCCGGCGGCGGACCGGCCGGCATGATGCTCGGCTTCCTGCTGGCGCGCGCCGGCGTGAAGGTCGTGGTGCTTGAGAAGCACGCCGACTTCCTGCGCGACTTCCGCGGCGACACCATCCATCCCTCGACGCTGGAATTGATGCGCGAGCTCGGCCTCATCGACGACTTCCTGAAGCTGCCGCATTCGCGCGTGACGCAGCTCTCTGGCCAGGTCGGCGCCACCACGATCCACCTGGCGGATTTCTCGCACCTGCCGACGCATTGCAAATTCATCGCGCTGATGCCGCAATGGGACTTCCTCGATTTTCTCGCCGCTCACGGCAAGAAGTATCCCGGCTTCGACCTGCACATGCGCACCGAGGCGACCGGCTTGATCGAGGAGGGCGGCCGCGTCGCCGGCCTGCGCGCGACATCGCCCGACGGCGACCTGGAGATCCGCGCCGACCTCGTCGTCGGCTGCGACGGGCGGCATTCGACCCTGCGCGAACGCGCGGGCTTCACGGTCGAGGATATCGGCGCGCCGATGGACATCCTGTGGTTCCGCATATCGCGCAGGGAGAGCGACACTGCGGAAACTTTCGGCCACATGGAAGCGGGCATGATGCTGGTCATGCTCAACCGCAACGACTACTGGCAGTGCGCCTATGTGATCCCGAAGGGCGGCATCGACCGCGTCAAGGCGAAGGGCTTTCCGGCGTTCCTGGAGTCCATTGCCGCGATGTCGCCGTTCCTGCGCGACCGGCTCGGCGAGGTCAAAGGCTTCGACGACGTGAAGCTTTTAACGGTCGCGGTCGACCGGCTGGCGCGCTGGCACAAGCCCGGCCTTCTGTGCATCGGCGACGCCGCCCACGCCATGTCGCCGATCGGCGGCGTCGGCATCAATCTGGCGATCCAGGACGCGGTGGCGGCGGCGAACATCCTCGCTGCGCCGCTGAAGGAAGGCCGCGTCACCGAAGCGTTGCTCGATCAGGTGCAGCAGCGGCGCACCATGCCGATGCGCGTCATCCAGTGGATCCAGGTGCAGATCCAGAACCGCATCCTGTCGCGCGTGCTGGCGGGGGCTGAGAGGCCGAAGCCGCCGGCGATCGTGCGGCTGTTCAATGTGATCCCGGCCTTGCGGCGCATCCCGGCGCGGATCATCGGCATGGGTCCGCGGCCGGAGCACATCCACACGCCGGAAGCGGCGGGCTAGATCTCGCCGCGATACTTCCACGGCTCCAGTTGCGCGACGATCTCCGGCGGCAGCGGCCGCGGCTTCCGCGTCGTGTTGTCGAGCGTCACCATCACCGCGCGGCCGGTGGCGGCGCAGTCCTCACCGCGGAAGATCGCCTGCGCCAGCGTGAACGACGAGCGGCCGAGCGCGATCACGGCATTGGCGATGACGATCTCGTCCTGCCAGTGCAGTTCGCGCAGGAAGTCGATCTCCTGGCGCGCCAGCGCGAAATTGGCATTGGCGACGCCGATGCCGAGGTCACGCGCGCGGAACATGGCGACGCGGCCCGACTCGAAATAGGTGGCGAACACCGCGTTGTTGACGTGGCCCTGCGGATCGAGGTCGCCGTAGCGGCAGACATCGGTGACGCGGTGCGGGAAGTCGGCGAGCTTCGGCAGGACGCGCCGTGGTTTTTCGGTCGGCTGTGACATGGTCGTTCTTTAGGGCTTCATGCCGGCGGGAGCGATCTGCGAGGAGGTCAGGCCCATCTCGTCGAGCGCGCGGCGCACGAGTCCGGACGCCTTCGCCTCCTCGATGAATTCGCTGGCGCAGGCGAGCGCTGCGGGGCGGCCCTTCGGCACGCAGACGGCGGTCGAGGAGTTGAGGAAGGCGTCGTCGAGGATGCGCGAGCCGGGGATCTTCTTTGCGAGCCCACCGAGCGACTCGCGCGACAGCGCGATCGCCTGGATGCGGCCTTCGAGCATGGCCTGCGCCGCCATGTCGACCTTGGCGAATTCGACGTGCGTCGCGTTCGGCGTCGCCTTTGTCGCGGCGCGGAAGGTCGCCGTGTTGGCGACGCCGCCGATGGCCGTGCCCTTGCTGTTCGCGTCCGCCACCGAGGAAATCTTCGCGCCCGGCGCGATCAGGAAGGTGCTCTGGAGCAGGTGGTAGGCGTTGCCGAAGTCGACGAATTTCTTGCGCTCGTCGTCGACCGGCAGGAAGGCGACGTCCCATTTGTCGTCGGCGGCCGAGTTCTGGATATCGCCCGAGCCGTTGTGCGGCAGGATCGCGGCCTCGACGCCGATCTTCGCGGCGAGCGCCCGGCCGAGCATTACCGACACGCCCTTGAAGCCGGCGCCGTCCTGAACGGCGAATTGCGCTGAGGGTGACGGCGCGACCGCGACGGCGACGCGCAAGCGTCCCGTGGGCGCGAGTTGTTTGAGCACGGCGGCATCGGCCATCGGCGAGGGTCTCCCAATACAAAGGCGGGCAACGCTTAGCATGGCCCCACTCTCAGTTCTTCGTCCTGTCGCGGTCTGTGGATTTCCAACACGATACGGTTGTGGTCTAATAAACTTCGCGCTCGTGGGGTAGTGCGTTTGGGGGGATTCAATGCGTGCGAATTGGATGGCCGCGCTCAGCGCGGCGCTGATGCTTTGTGGCTGCGCAACGGTCGTCAGGGGATCGACCGAACAGATACAGTTCGACTCCGAGCCTGCCGGCGCAATCATGCGATCGACGATCATTTCGCCGTGCGGTGGGCCTTGCCCGAACACGACCGCTCAGGGAGGGGCCGATGGGGCTCCGTACGGCGAAAGTGACGTCAAGACTGAGCCGGAGCCTGGCCCCGCCTGCACGACGCCCTGCACGGCAGAGGTTCCGCGCAATCGCGAACTCATGGTGACGTTTTCGAAGCCTGGCTATCAGGATGTGACGGTGCCGTTGAAGACAAAGGTCGCCGGTGCCGGCGCCGTCGGAGTAGCCGGCAACGTGATTATCGGAGGCGCGGTGGGCGTGGTGGTCGATACGGCTTCCGGCGCTGCGCTCGACCACTATCCAAATCCACTCCGCGTGACCCTGTTGCCGATTGCGAAGCCGGAGCCACCGCAGGCTCGCAAGAAGCGTTGAATTGTTGACGCTACCTCGGAAACGACCGGGAGGTTCAATTGACCATCAATCCCTATGCCGACCCGCAAGGCCCCGTGATCGCGCGTCTGAAGGAGCACACCGAAACGACAGGCGGCGGCATAGCGGCCATCATAATGATGGTGTTGGTAGCAGTCGTCATGATGTTGGCCTTCATCACGGATACGAGCGCAATCAGAGGGGCCGCGTATGGTGCTGTCGGGACAGCGCTGATCGTCCTCTTTGGAGTTGGCGCAGTTTTGGGCCGCCGCCGCACGTATATTGTATATCGCGAGCCGCCATCGAACTAAACGCTTCGCGAATGCCTCAATAAAACAGCGGTTCGGCGCCGGGCAGCGGCTTGACGCGCGGCCGGCGCAGCCGTTCGACCAGACGCGCGAGTGCGAGCGCTGTTGCGAAGGCCGCGATCCACACCATGCGCGCGCCATAGCGGTCGTGCGGGTTGGATAGCGCGCCGCAAACGAAGGCGTTGCCGAGCAGGGCGATGATGCACATCGCGGCGAACTCGCCATAGACGAAGGGCAGCGCGTCGAGGAAGGCGAGCAGCACGATCACCGGCAGCAGCGCCATGGCGGCGAGCGCGACCGGATAATGCACTTTGTTGAGCTCGGGGAAGACGTGCGCGAGCCCGTCCGGCCGCTCCTGCTGGCGCGCGGCCTGCATCGCCGGGACGATGCCGGGCAGGTGGTCCTTGATGATGCCGTAGGTGTGCCAGACGACGTTTTCGACGCCTTCGCCGGTGCGCACCTTGATGAGCTGGGACAGCGTGTCGTGCGCGGCCGATTCCAGTTGCAGCATCGGATATTCCATCAGGCTGCCGACGGCGATGCGCTTCATCTCCTTGCCGAGACCGGCGAAGCGGCCGAGCTTGTCGAACAGCGGTGAGCCCCAGAAGAACTCGTCGGCGTCGCGCGGCAGCTCGTCCTTGTACTTGCACAGGCGCAGGTACGGATCGGGACAGTGCGCGTCGAGATACTTGTTGACGATGCCGGCCTGGAGCATGCGCCCGAAGGACAGCGCCATGCCGCCGGGCGTCCAGGCGATGGTGCGCGCGATGTAGTAGTTGCCAGCGAACACCATGATGACGGCGAGAAGCAGCGCGGCGATGCCGGTCGTGAGCCGCCGCGGCGCGAGCCGGCGCGCATCGAACCAGGCATAGGCGGCGGCGACGATGACGAGGCCGCCGAGCACGGCGAGCGTCGCATTGTGCGTGGCGCCGGAGAAGGCGACGAGCAGCACGAGCGCGATGCGCTCGAGACGGGAGAGCACGTCGGCATGCATGAGCAGCAGCCAGAGGCCGAGCACGCCGATGACGCAGAAGATGTCGGTCAGCAGGATCGAGGTCAGCCAGGGCAGGGTGGTCACCGCCGACAGCACCGTGACGATGCACGCGAAGAGCCAGGGCCGGTTGCCGAAGCCGACGGCGCGCAAGGTCAGCGCCATGACCCAGGCGGTCAGGGCGGCCTGCACGGCCACCACCGGCCAGAAATTGAGCTCCGACCCTGCGGTGAGGAACAGCCCGTAGACCGTCGAGCGGCTAATCACCAGCGTGTGCTCGTACCAGCGGGCGATGTAGCCACCGGTGTCCCACTGCAGCAGCGGAAACCGGTTCCAGATGGCAGGCGCGCTCAGGACGGCAATGGCAATGATACTGGCCAGCGCCCACCGGGCGCGGTCGCGATTGAACATCGATTCAAGTCCCCGACAATCGATCCCTCAGTACCGGCTTGACGCCGCCAAGGCCAGAGGCAAAAGCTGAACGTCATGTTCGTGACCTTCTTTCAGGAACTCAAAGGCGCCGGAATTCCGGTGACTTTGCGAGAATATCTGGACCTCATGCAGGCGATGGAGGCGGACCTCGCGTCGCGGCGGGTTGAGGATTTCTACTATCTCTCGCGCGCCGCGCTGGTGAAGGACGAGCGCAATCTCGACAAGTTCGACCGGGTGTTCGGCCACGTCTTCAAGGGGCTGGAGAGTCTCGGCGACGCGGTCGAGGCGGAGATCCCGGCCGAGTGGCTCAAGAAGCTGGCCGAGAAGTACCTGACCGAGGAGGAGAAGGCGCAGATCAAGGCGCTGGGCGGCCTCGACAAGCTCCTGGAGACGCTCAAGCAGCGCCTCGCCGAGCAGAAGGGCCGCCATCAGGGCGGCAACAAGTGGATCGGAACGGGCGGCACCTCGCCCTTCGGCAATTCAGGCTACAACCCGGAAGGCATCCGCATCGGCGGCGAGAGCACGCATCGCCGCGCGGTCAAGGTCTGGGACAAGCGCGAGTTCAAGGACCTCGACGACGACGTCGAGCTCGGCACCCGCAACATCAAGGTGGCGCTGCGGAGGCTGCGCAAGTTCGCGCGGACCGGCGCGCCCGACGAGCTCGATCTCGACGGCACCATCAAGGGCACCGCGCACAAGGGCTATCTCGACATCCATATGCGGCCCGAGCGGCACAATGCGGTGAAGGTGCTGTTGTTCTTCGACATCGGCGGCTCGATGGACTGGCACATCAAGGCGACCGAGGAGCTGTTCTCGGCGGCGCGCACCGAGTTCAAGCACATGGAGCATTTCTACTTCCACAATTGCCTGTACGAGAAGGTGTGGAAGGAGAACCGCCGGCGTTTCCAGGCGACGACGCCGACCTGGGACGTCATGCATACGTATGGACATGACTACAAGGTGATCTTCGTCGGTGATGCCTCGATGAGCCCTTACGAGATCACGGCGCAGGGCGGCTCGGTCGAGCACTACAATGACGAGCCGGGCGGGATGTGGCTCGAGCGCGTGACGCGCACTTATCCGGCGACCGTGTGGCTCAATCCCGTGCCCGAGAAGGAATGGGACCACACCTATTCGATCAAGATGGTGCACCAGCTCATGGGCGGGCGGATGTATCCGCTGACGCTCGACGGGCTCGACCGCGCGATGCGGGAATTGGTGCGGTGACCGCAAGAAAGCCGGCGCAGCGATGCGCCGCGCCGGCTGTCATCTTCCTGCACTGACCTCTCGTCATTGTCGGACGGCAACGCCAGGCGGGAGCGGCGGTTGCGCTCAATTCACGTCAACGGCCTGCATAGCTCGTTTGCGGTGGGTCAATGCGCACGCGCGCCGCTATGTCATTTTGCATTCACGATGACGGAGAAAGACAAACCCATGCTGTCGCCGTTGAATGCAAGCGCCGCCAATCTCGCCGACATGGCGAGCCGCGCCGGCGTCCACAACACGGTTGCTGCGGCGTGGCCGTCGGGTCTTGCCCGTCTCGGCTCCATGGTGACGGCGTGCGAAGGCTGCGATGCGACCGAGGTATGCCGCGACTGGCTTGCGCGCGCGCCGGCTGCGATCAGCAGCGTGCCGCCGTTCTGCCCGAACGCCGGCGACCTCAACGCCGCGCGCAAGGCGCGCAGCTAGCTCCTCAAACTGCGACGGAATGCCGTTTCTGGGCGGCGGGCAGCCAGGCGTCGAACGCCGCCGCGGCGATGCGCACGTACGGACGCCCCTCGGTCGTCATGACGATGCGCTCGCCGTCGCGCACGAGCAGTCCCGCATCTGCGAGCGGCTCCAGCGCCGCGATCTCGTCCGCGAATCGCTCGGCGCCGCCGAAAGCGGCGAGGTCGAGCGCGAGGTCGCACATTAGCCGTTCGATCATCGCGCCGCGCAGGCGATCATCGTCGGACAAGGCCAGCCCCTTCACGATCGGGAATTCGCCGGCCGCGAGCGCACGCGTATAGGAGCCGAGGTCTGGCGCGTTCTGGGCAAACCCCTGCGGCAGCCTGCCGATGGCGCTGGCGCCGAGGCCGATCAGGGCGTCGGCTTCGTCGACCGTGTAACCTTGGAAGTTGCGCCGCAGGCGCAGCCCGCGCGCGGCGACGGCAAGCGAATCGTCGGGCAGGGCGAAATGATCGAGCCCGATCGCCATGTAGCCCGCGGCGGCGAGCGTCTCGGCCGCGGCCTGCGCCTGGTCCAGGCGCTCCGACACGCCGGGGAGCTTTGCCTCGTCGATCAGCCGCTGGTGCGTCTTGAACCACGGCACGTGCGCATATCCGAACAGCGCCAGCCGCTGCGGCTGTAGCGACGCCGCCCGGGCCGCGCTGTCGCGCACATGCGCCACGGTCTGCCCGGGCAGGCCGTACATGAGGTCGATGTTGAGATCGCGAATGCCGATGTCGCGCAGCGCGCCGGCGGCGCGCTCGACCAGCGTGAAGGGCTGGATGCGGCCGATGAGCCGTTGCACGTCGTCGGACGTGTCCTGCACGCCGAGGCTGGCGCGGGTGATGCCGATGGCCTTGAGCGCCCGCACCAGCGCCGCATCGACGCGGCGCGGATCGAGCTCGATGGCGTGCTCCCTGACCGCGGAAAGGTCGAATCGCGCGGCGAGCCGCGTCACGATCGTCTCCAGCCATTTCGGACCGAGGATCGACGGCGTGCCGCCGCCCCAATGCAGGTGCGTGACCCGCCGGCCTTCGAGCATGCCGAGTAGGCCGATCTCCTTCATCAGCTCTTCGGCGTAGGCGTCGACCGGCTCGCGCTTGCGCACGGCGCGCGTGTTGCAGCCGCAATAGTGGCAGAGCTCCTGGCAGAACGGGACGTGGAGATAGAGGGACAGGCTCGCCGTGCGCGGCAGCGCCTCGAGCCATTGCCGGTAGAGCGCCGGCGTCACGGCCGCGCTGAAATGCGGCGCGGTGGGGTAGGAGGTGTAGCGGGGGACGTTGCGCTCGGCGAGCGCGAACGCAACGGTCACGGGTGGCGGGGAACCCATTCGCGGTCGTCGGCCTTCACGTAGTTCCGCTTCACCGCGGCCCAGGCGATCATGTGCGCGCGCTGCTCGCGATCGATCTCGCCGGCATGCGCGCCGTAGGCGTGATTGAACGTCTCTCGATAGATGTCCTGGGCGTGCGGCGGCAGATGGTTGCGCACGGACACCGGCAGATCGAGATTGTTGCGATAAGGCATGTCGCTACACGGTCCCGGTCGGCCGCTCTCGAAATGCAGAGTGGGCCGTTACTCGACTGATCTCATTGCGCTAAATCAACGAGTGGACCGAGTGTTCCGCGCCGATGGCGAAAATCGCCATTTGCATGGCAGACTGGAAAAGGATGCAGAGGCGTGCAAGCCTTTGGGCCGGCGGCGGCGCGGCTGTGAACAATTCGGCGTGCATCGGTTCCATGGCCTCGACTTGGCGCGCGCGAGGCCTCAGGTTGCCGACTCGACGAGCGATTCAGGAATGGGAGACGTCAGACATGTTTCGGAAGTTGGTTTGTGTCGTAACCGCGTTGGCGGCAGTGGGTTTGTTCTACACCCCGGCGAATGCCGGCGGACGGCATCACCACAAGGACAAGGTTGCGCTGACGGTGGCCGGGATCGGCGGCGGCGCGGCTGCGACCGCCACCTACTTCGCGCTCAATGACTGGAACTGGAAGTGGGATTCGGCCCGTCACGGCATCACCGCGACCGGCGCCTATGTCGGCACCACGATCGGCTGCGCGGCGGTCTCGCCGATGATCGCGACGGCGCTGCTCAACCGTCCGCTCAAGTACCGTGAGGCGCATGAGCTTCTCGCCGGCTGCGTCGTGCCGATTGTCGGCCCGTGGCTCGTCGAGCAGGCCTACGACCACCACGTTCTCTGGGCGCCGGACGAAGAGCCGGTCGTCGCCAAGCGGAAGTGGAAGAAGCACGCGCAGCGCTAAGGCGCGCGGGATCTCGAATCGGAACGCCGGCGTCTCGCGACGCCGGCGTTTTTCGTTTCTCTACGCCATGGCCAGGACAAGGCCGGGCATGGCGCAGAAATAGTGGTGACGGCGTCGCGGCTCACGCCTTCTTCGCGATAAATAAACCCTCGCGCAGGCGGAGTGTGACGGCGTCGCCGGCGCCTTGCGGGTCGAGCGCCGCCTTCACCTCCGGCGCCGCGTGCGTCAGCAGCGCCAGCAGCAGCGACCGCGTGACCGCGTCGTATCGCGCAGCCCAGGTCCTGAATTCGAGCGTCTTGTCGATCTCTTCCTCGTGGCCGACAACGAGCTTTGCTGCGGCGAAGGCGGCTCGCCATTCGGCCATCGACCAGGCGCGCAGATGGCTCGGGTCGCGCAGCCGCTCGAAGGCGTTGATGTAGTCGCCGATCGGGCCGGCCGGCACGATATTGTCGACGATCGCCGCAGCCGCGCCCGGCTTGAGCACGCGATGCACCTCGGCGAGAAATTCCGGAATCGAGTCGAAGTGGTGCGGCGCGATGCGGCAGGCGACGAGATCGAAGCTCGCATCCTCGAACGGCAGCGCCTCGGCCTTGGCATAGGCGACGCGGACGTTGGCGAGGCCGCGCTTGGCGGCTTCGGCCTTCACCTGATCGAGCATCTCCTGCGTGATATCGGTCGCCCAGACGCGGCCGACATGCGGCGCGAAGGTGTAGGCGACGTGGCCGCCGCCGGTGGCGACGTCGAGCACGCGCCAGTCCTTCTGCGGCGCGGTGAGCGTCACAAGGCGCTCGAGGCTCTTGCCCTGCGCGTGCGATTTCGAGGTCAGGTACTGCGCGGCATTCTTGCCGAACTGCTGCTGGACGAGGGTCTGGCTCAAGGCGCGGCCTCCGCGAATGGACGCGCCGCAGTCATAGCCGGTCCTGCCGGCGGTCAATAGTGGCCGTTATGGCGGGACTGACCGTCCGGTCAAGAAAAGAGCGGCACCCGTGTGCCGCTCTCCAGTGCGCAAGTCGTTCTCAGAAGTGCCAGTTCACGCCGACGCGGACCATCTGGATATCGCGTTCGACAGCGGCGATCGGCGTCGTCGACGCCGTGATGGTGTAGGTCGTCGCCGTGCCCGGGAAGGTCGCGTAGAGGTACTCGACCTTCACCGACCAGTGCGGCACGAACATCGTCTCGAAGCCGCCGCCGATCGTCCAGCCGGAGCGCCAGTCGTCACCATCGGTGACCGCGACGCCTTCCTTGTAGGCCTTGATCTCGCCGTAGGCCAAACCGCCGGCCGCAAAGACCATCGTGTTCGGCAGGATCACGTAGCCGATGCGGCCGCGCGCCGTTCCGAACGTGCGCAGTTCGGTCGGACAGGTCTGGTTGTGGGACGGGCCGCAGATCGTCTCCGAGCCCTTGATGCCGGACCATGCAAGATCGGTCTCGATACCGAACACCCAGTTCGACATCTGCCAATTGTAGCCGAGCGTGCCGCCCACAATGCCGCCGCTCTGGCCGTAATAGCCGTCGGAGACGTTGCTCTTCAGGTTGGTCTGAGCGGCCTGGGCGTGAGCCCAGCCGCCTTCGGCGCCGACGTAAAATCCGGTCCACATGGCGACCGGCTCGGCCGCAGAGGCGCTCGAACCGAGCGCGCAAACGAACGCCGCGGCAATGGCCGCGTACTTCCACTTCGACATTTTTGGATTGCCCCCGACACTCCCCAAGTGCGTCAATAAAGCGCACATGGCGGTATTTGGGAATGGCCGGCGCGTAAATTTGCTCGCCTGTCCAGACGTTCTCTTTTGTCACGAACCTGACAGAGCGTCGGGCGCGGCGCATGAAAAAGCCCCGCATCCGGAGATGCGGGGCTTTCGATGTCGATAGGCCTTGCGCCGGTCAGTGCACGATCATGCCGGTGAAGACGTAGGCCTGGAGCATGACGAGGATGCCGACCA
>JBQCFB010000391.1:0-2138 GCA_051959715.1 Pseudolabrys sp. | reverse complement strand
GAGCCGCCGGTCAGCCAGTGCGCGCGATTGGCGGCCTCCGCGAGAAGGAGGCCGAGGCCGAGCGTGATCATGATCAGCGTCAGGTGCCGGAAGCGGGCGACGATGAAGCTCGAGGCCCAGCCGACCAGCGCCGCGAGCAGGCCGGCCACGATCAGCCCGGAGAACACGTCGCCCCAGACATATTTCGAGAAGATGCCCGCGGTGTAGGCGCCGATGCCGAAGAAGGCGGCGTGGCCGAGCGAGACGACGCCGGCATAGCCGAGGATCAGGTCGAGCGACATCGCGAACAGGGCCGCGACCGCGATCTGGCTCGCCAGCGCGAGATAATCGGGGAAGAGGAAGTAGGGCGTCAGCGTCGCCAGCCAGAACACGATCTCGAGCGGATGCCAGCGGCCCTGGCGCTCGAGATAGTGCTGCGGGGTGGTGGTCGCGGTGCTGCTCATCTCACCGCTTCCCGAACAGGCCGGACGGGCGCCACATCAGCACCAGCACCATCACGAGGTAGATCATGAAGGCGCCGAGCTCGGGCGCGTAATACTTGCCGGCGATGTCGGAGACGCCGATCAGGCAGGCCGCCGCGAACGAGCCGGCGATGGAGCCCAGGCCGCCGACCGAAACGACGATCAGCACGTAGACGAGGTAGGTGAAGGCGAAGTTCGGGTCGAGGCCGACAATGTCGATGGCCAGCGCGCCGCCGAGGCCGGCGAGCCCGGAGCCGAGCGCGAAGGTCGCGGCGAAGGTGCGCTCGACGTCGATCCCCAAGCCCCGCGCCATGCGCTGGTTGTCGACCGCGGCGCGCACCTGCGCGCCGAAGCGCGTGTAGTCGAGCGCGGCGACCAGCCCGCCGGTGACGAGCAGCGCAACGACGATGAGGAAGAGCCGGTACTTGCCGAGCGCCAGCCCCATGACGCCGACGGCGCCGCGCAGGAAGGCCGGCGTCTCGATCGGCTGTTGCAGCGTGCCGTAGATGTAGGCGGCGACGGCGACCGAGATGAAAGCGATGCCGATCGTGAGCAGCACCTGGTCGAGATCGGAGGCACGGTAGAGCCGGCGGTAGAGGATGCGCTCGAGCACGACGCTGGCCGCGGCCGAGGCGACGAAGGCCGCCGGCAGCGTCGCCAGGAACGGCCAGTGATATTGCTGCGTCAGCGTCACGGTGACGTAGCCGCCGAGCATGGCGAAGGCGCAGTGCGCGAGGTTGACGAAATTCATCAGCCCGAGCGTCACCGACAGGCCGACCGACAAGACGAACAGCAGCATGCCGTAGGCCAGGCCGTCGAACAGGACACCGAAGACGGGAGGCAGCATGATGCGGTCGAAGTCGCCTTGATAGTTGCAGGGATTCCGCGATTGCCACGTGCACGGCAGGCTCCCTCTCCCCGCTGGGGAGAGGGTTGGGGTGAGGGGGCTACTGAATCTCGGTCTTTGTAACCCCTCACCCGCCCGCGCTTCGCGCGGTCGACCTCTCCCTATGGGAGAGGTGAGGCGCGGCGTGCGCCGCGCCCGCACCCTTTACTTATGCGTCGGGTCTTTCACGTCCTTGATCGTGTCGAACACGACGTTGACGTAGTCATTGCCGTGCTTCTCGACGCGGCGGACGTACACGTTCTGCACGATGTCGCGCGTGTTGGGATCGATCGAGATCGGCCCGCGCGGGCTTTCCCACTTCATGCCCTTGGCGGCGGCGAGCAGCGCGTCGCCGTCGGTCTTGCCCTTGGTCTTCTTCAGCGCCTCGTAGATGAGGTGCATGCCGTCATAGGCGCCGACGGCGAAGAAGTCGGGATTGCGCTTGTTGTCGGCCATGAACGCCTTGACGAAGTCCTTGTTCATCTTGGACGGAAGGTTGTAGTCGTAGTGCCAGACCGAGATGCGGCCGATCGAGAGGTCGCCGAGCGCCTTCACCGCGGTCTCGTCGACCGCCTCGCCGGTCGAGATGATCTTGATCTTCTTCGGGTCCATGCCGCGGTCGGCGAAGGCCGTGCCGAGCGCCGCCGGCGGCGCGCCGCCGGGCACGAAGATGAAGATCGCTTCCGGGTTCAGGTCCTTGGCGCGCTGCACGAAGGCCGAGAAGTCCGGATTCGCCACCGGCATGCGCACGGAGCCGACGATCTCGCCGCCGGCGGCCTTGAATGCTTTCT
>JBQCFB010000390.1:0-2877 GCA_051959715.1 Pseudolabrys sp. | reverse complement strand
GCCCCTTATGGGTGGTCCGGCAGTGATGCTTTTATACAACAATGTTGCCGAATTGCGACGATTCCGCGGCCGGAGGCAAGGCCGGACGACAAGCTTAACGTCGCGAACCGAGGGGGAACGTCAGGCGACCATGTCGCGTACAAGCGGTATGACCTTGCGGCCATAGAGCTCGATCGAGCGCATCATCTTCTCGTGCGACAGCGGGCCGGCGCTGTACTTCAGGTCGAAGCGAGACACCCCGAGCGCCTTTACCGTCGTCGCGATCTTGCGGGCCACGCTCTCCGGTGAGCCCACATAAAGCGAGCCGTGCTCGATCTCGTGCTCGAAGTGAGCCGGCGTCAGCGGCGGCCAGCCCCGTTCGGCGCCGATCTTGTCACGCATGCGCTTATAGTCGCCGAACAGGTCTTCCCGCGCCTCCGCGTCCGTCGCGCCGACGAAGCCATGCGAGTGGACACCGACGGGAAGCTCCGGCTTGCCCATGTCGCGGAGCGCGCGCCGATAGAGATCGGCGAAGGGCCCGAAGCGCCGCGGGTCGCCGCCGATGATGGCCAGCATCATCGGCATGCCGTAGTGCGCCGCGCGCATCGCCGATTGCGGCGTGCCGCCGACGCCGATCCAGGTTACGAGCTTTCCGGACTGCGTCTTCGGATGGACGCCTTGGTT
Organism: Pseudolabrys sp.; assembly: GCA_051959715.1. Taxonomy (GTDB): domain Bacteria; phylum Pseudomonadota; class Alphaproteobacteria; order Rhizobiales; family Xanthobacteraceae; genus Pseudolabrys. Next base: position 2,214 of record JBQCFB010000390.1, on the reverse strand, counting down.
CTGCAACGGCGGCCGCAGGCGGCCCTGCCAGGTGACCGGCTGCTCCTTGAGCACTGCGGCGAACAGGTCGAGCTTCTCGTCGAACAGCTCCTCGTACTGATTGAGATCGAAGCCGAACAGCGGGAACGATTCGACAAACGAGCCGCGGCCGAGAATGACTTCGGCGCGTCCGTTCGAGATCGCATCGACCGTCGAGAAGCGTTGGAAGACGCGGATCGGATCGTCGGACGACAGCACCGTAACCGCCGATCCGAGCCGGATGCGGCTCGTGCGCGCGGCGATCGCCGCGAGCACCGTCTCAGGCGATGACACGGCAAAGTCGGCGCGGTGATGCTCGCCGACGCCGAGAAAGTCGATGCCGACCTGATCGGCGAGAACCCCCTCCTCGACCAGATTGCGGATCACTTGCGCGGCGGGCAGCGGCTTGCCGTCGGGCCCGTCGGTGATGTCCCCGAAGGTGTCGAGGCCGAGTTCGATCGTGCTGTTCATGGCCGCCTTATAGCAATCCGCGCCGCCGAAAACCGAGACGCCGGTCGACCGCCCCACGGGAGATGGTCCGCCGAACGGTCTGCAACTTATGATTGACTCTGCTCACGTATACCGCGTAGGTTGTATTCGTCTCGAACGACAACCGCTGAACCGAATGGGCTTGCGCGACACGTCGCGCCGGCGGGCGCCCGACTTTGCGCGCCGCAATGAGGGCCGGAGCAATTGGAGGTCCACCCCGTGGATGGCGACGCGCCTGCATCGCAGACGATCTATCTCCGCGCCGTCGTCGCCACCGACGATCTCTTGCGCGCGCACCAGCCGCAGCCGGCAGAGGGCGCCGCGCGGGCTGTGGTCGAGCAGGTCAGCGACGGCCTCATCCTGACCTCGTCAGCGCGGCAGTCCGGCCTCGCAACGAGTCTCTCCGTCACCGCAGCGGTCGGCGACCTCGTCCGCATCTACGCAATTAGCGGCTCGAACAATTTCGAGGATGCCGTCCTGATCCGGAACGTCCGGTGCGACAGCGCGCAGGGACAGATCGAGAGCTTCGCGCCGGTGTCGTTCGAGCGCTCGACCGTCGTTCCCGGCGCCGATTTTGCGGACACGTCATCGGCTGACACCACCGATCAGGATTTCTGGTTCTGGCAGGGCACCGTCGCCGGCCACGGGATCCAGGACTGCAGCCTGGTACTCGCGCTCTACACCCGGGACGAGGCCGGAGCGCCTCGCTTCTCGGGTCTCTACCGGTGGGATCTGCAGCTCACCGTTTCCGACACCTCAAATCCAGAACAAGCGGAGGAGCAGACGTCATGAGTAAGACCATCAATATCCTGATCACGATCGACACCGACGCCGTCCTGAAGGGCTATCCCAATCCAAGCCAGAACTCGTCGGCGCCGACCGGCATCGCCCACAACATGGGCTACATGGTCGCCACCGGAACGACGATCAATTCCGGGCAAGGCACCGGCGATCTCGACTTCAATGCGCTGGTCGGCGACACCGTGCGCGCCTTCGCGACCTCGGGCTCCGACAATTTCGAGGACGCCGTGCTTCTCTACGGCCTGCCGATGTTCAGCGGCACGCAGGTTCTGAGCACCTTCAACTATCAGAACTTCACCAAATCGACGGTGGTGCCGAACTCCACGACCAGCGTCCTGCCGGCGAAGATCGTCGACGAGACGTTCTGGTTCTACCAGGCCAGCGTCATCACCAAGGGCACCGAAGGCTACATGGTGCAGTTCGCGCTCTACACGCGCGACCCGAACAGCGGCCAGCCCCTGCTCAAGGGCTACTACGCCTGGGATCCGACCATCCGCGTGGCCGGCTAAGGGCAAGCGCGGCTCGGACGCAACACCGCGTCCGGGCCGCAAGTCTGCATTTGATCACCCGCCGCGAAAGACCTGGATCTCGAGATCCTTGATCTTCTTGCGCAGCGTGTTGCGGTTGACGCCGAGCAGATCGGCAGCGCGGATCTGGTTGCCGCGCGTCGCCGCGAGCGCCGCCGTCAACAGCGGGTGCTCAATCTCGCGCAGGATGCGGTGATAGAGGCCCGCCGGCGGCAACCCGTCCTCGAAGCCGGCGAAATAGGATGCGAGATGCCGCTCGACCGCGGCGCTCAGCGATTCATCGGCGCGGGCCTGGTCGCCGCCGCCGAGCGCCATGGCCGGCTGCGTCAGCTCGGCCTCGATCACGGCCGCGGAAATCGTTTCCTGCGGGTAGAGCGCG
>JBQCFB010000389.1:0-12868 GCA_051959715.1 Pseudolabrys sp. | reverse complement strand
CGGTCGATCTTGAGCTTGTCGAGCGGGAAGCGCTGGAGATAGCTGAGGTTCGAATAGCCGGAGCCGAAGTCGTCGAGCGCGACGCGCACGCCGAGCGCGTGCAGGTCCTCGATGCGGCGGATCATCTCGTCGGGATTGTCGATCAGCACGCCTTCGGTGATCTCGAGCATCAGGCGCGGCGGCGGCACGCCGCTTTCGGATAGGGCCGAGCGCACGACGTCGATGATGCCGCGGTCGCGCACCTGCAAGGGCGACAGGTTGACCGCGACGTAGAGGCCGGGCCAGCGCTTGGCGTCCTGCAACGCCTTGCGCAGCACGAAGGTGCCGAGCGAATCCATCAGCCCCATCTGCTCGGCGACCGGGATGAACGCGGCCGGCGAGATCGGCCCCTGCGTCGCGTGGGTCCAGCGCAACAGCGCCTCGACGCCGACGAAGGCGCCGCCGGCCGACGACACGATCGGCTGGTAGTGCACTTCGAGCTCGTGCGCGGTGATCGCGCGCGGCAATTCGCGATGGATGAAGCGCTGCTCGGCCGAGAGCTTGTCGATCGCCGGGTCGAAGGCGATGAGCGTGCCCGGTCCCTTGACCGAGGCGGCGCGCAGCGCGAGCTCGGTGCGGCGCGTGATCTCGCCGCGGGTCTCGCCATGCGCCGGCGCGAGCGAGAAGCCGGAATGCGCCGACAGCCGCGCCACGGTGTCGACCCAGTAGGGCCGCGCCACCTGCTCGATCGCGCCGCGCAGCACCGCCTCGCTGTCGACCGCCGCGCCGCTCGTCAGGATGACCGCGAACTCGTCGGTGCCGATGCGGCCGCAGACGGCGTGCTCCGGCAGGCTCTCCTTGAGGCGGCCCGCCGCGGCGACGATCAATTCGTCGCTGCCGAGCACGCCGTGATGCGCGGTGACGTCGTCCATGCCGTCGAGCTCGATCAGCGCGAAGGTGACGATCTCGTCCTCGGTGCGCTCGGCGAGCGCGAGATCGAGGAGCTCGAGCATCTTGGCGTGGTTGGGCAGCCCGGTCAGCTTGTCCTCGTCGGCGGCGCGGCGCGCAAGCTCCTCGCTCGCCGCGAGCTGGCCGCGGGCGCGGCGCAACTGCCACAGCGAGAACGCGGCGAAGCCGATCAGCACCACCGTCATGCCGGCAATCAACGGCACCAGCCGGTTCATCGCATCCATCATCGGATGCGTCTTCTCCCAGGTGAAGAAGCCGGCGATGCGGCCCGAGCCGTCGATGACCGGCTGGGTCTCGCGGCCTGCCGTCGGTTCGGCCTCGAAGGCCAGGCCGGAAATGTTGACGCTGCGCTCGACCATGCGGACGAAGCGCGGGTCGAGGTCCCGGGTCTGCCCGAACAAAGCGCGGAATTCCGAGATGGCGGCGCGCAGCGCGGTGCGCTGCTCGGTCCACAGCCGCTCGTCGCTCTGGCGCGCAAGGCTGTAGCCGACGCCGGCGGTCATGATGCTGGCGCCGAACGCCAGGAGCGCGACGACGACGATCAGTCGCGACGCGCCGAGCGTCCGCCGCGCCTCGACCTGGGGCGCCCGGATTGCCTGAAAGATGCCTGCGCCCACCGGCCCAATTCTCCGCGAAATTGCGGTCCCTGGGCCCAGAGATAGATCGTCAGCCTTAATGTGCGGTCAGGAAACAGGGTGAACGAACGGTAACCCGCGCGGGGGGCCCCTGGCAGGGTCAGCGCAGGCCGAACCAGACGCTGGCAATGCTCAGGAAGGAGAAGAAGCCGACCACGTCGGTCACCGTCGTCACGAAGGGACTGGAGGCCACGGCCGGATCGAAGCGGAGCCGGTTGAGGACGAGCGGGATGAGGATGCCGCCGAGCGCGGCCGCGGCCAGATTGCAGATCATGGCGAGCCCGATCACCACGCCGAGCCCCGGCACCCTGAACCAGACATAGGCGGCGGCGCCGGTGATGATGGCGAAGGCGATGCCGTTGAGCAGCCCGACCATCAGTTCGCGGCGGACGACCCGCCAGGCATTGGCGTCGTGCAAATCCTGCGTCGCGAGCGCGCGCACGGCGACCGTCATGGTCTGCGTCGTGGCGTTGCCGCCCTGGCTCGCCACGATCGGCGCCAGCACGGCCAGCGAAACCATCTTCTGCAACTGGCCCTCGAACAGGCCGAGCACCGACGATGCGAGGAACGCCGTGCCGAGATTGACCAGCAGCCAGTTGAATCGGCTGCGCGCGATGGTCCAGACCGTGTCCGACAGCTCTTCCTCGCCGACGCCGCCCAGCGCCTTGATGTCTTCTTCCGCTTCTTCCTGGATGACGTCGGCGACGTCGTCGAAGGTGATGACGCCGACCAGGCGGTCGGCGCTGTCGAGCACCGGCGCGGCGACCCAGTTGTAGCGCTGGAAGAGGCGCGCCACCTCCTCCTGGTCCTGCTCGGCGCGGATCAGCGGCCGGTCGTCCTCCAAGAGCTCCGAGACCGGCACCGGGCGCTTGGAGCGCAGCAGCCGGTCGAGCGGCACGGCGCCGACGAAGTGGCCGCGCTCGTCCATGACGTAGACTTCGTAGAAGCGCTCGGGCAGTTCGGCCGTCTCGCGCATGTAGTCGATCGCCGCGCCGACATCCCAGTGCCGCGGCACCGCGATGAACTCGGTCTGCATGCGCCGGCCGGCCGAATCCTCCGGATATTCGAGGCTGCGGGCGAGCGCGACGCGCTCGGGCGGCGGCAACTGGTCGAGGATCTCGGTGCGCTCGGCCTGCGGCAGGTCGGCGAGAATGGCGACGGCGTCGTCGGAATCGAGGTCGCGCACGCCGTCGGCGACGGTCTTCGGCTCCAATTCCTCGAGGATTTCCTCGCGGACCGCGTCGTCCACCTCGGTGAGCGCGGTGAAATCGAAGTCGATGCCGAGCAGTTCGACGAGGCGCGGCCGCCGGTCCGCCTCCAGCGCCTCGACCAGCGCGCCGAGATCGGCTTCGTGCAGGTCGCCGACCATCTCGCGCAGCGCGTCGACATTGACGGCGTCGATCGCCTCGGAGACGCGCGCGACGAAGTCCTCGCGCACCGCGCCTTCCTCGTCGCGCAGCGGCGGCACGCCGGTTGGATGGTCAAGCATGCGCGCAGCCCGCCGCGAGGTGTCATGAACTCGCCGCTTGTACGCCGGGCCTGCGGAGCGGGCAATCGCTCAGCGCATAAAAGCCATGATCAATCACCAATCGCTTGCCGCGCTCGGCGCCGTGCGGTCAATTGCGGCGCCATGCTCGCGAACCGCATCCTCCTCCATTGCGCCGTGCTTGCCGTCGCCGCCGAGGCCTGTCCCGGCAAGCCCGATGCGCTCGGCACCGCGCGCGTGCTCGCGATCGATGCGGCGTCGACACCGCGCGTCGGCAAAAAGGAATTCCCGACGACGCTGCCGCTCCAGGACAAGGAACTCGTACTCACCTTCGACGACGGGCCATGGCCGGGCACGACGCCGGCCGTGCTCGACGCGCTCAAGGCGGAGTGCGTGAAGGCCACCTTCTTCCTGCTCGGCCGCAACGTGCAGGCGCATCCGGCGCTGGTCCGGCGCGAGGCGGCCGAGGGCCATACGATCGGCCATCACTCGTTCAGCCACCCCCTGCTCCGCGCCATGGCGCCGGACAAGGCGATGGCCGAGATCGACAAGGGCATCCGCGCCGACACGGCCGCGCTCGCCGGGCGCCCCGCCGCGCCGTTCTTCCGCTTTCCCGGCTTCGCCTCCACGCCCGCCTTGCTCGACCGCGTCAATGCGCGCGGGCTGGTCGTGTTCGGCGCCGACGTCTGGGCGAGCGACTGGAACGAGCAGACGCCGGACGCCGAGCGCGAGCGTCTCCTCCGCCGCATCGACAGGGTCGGCCGCGGCATCGTGCTTTTGCACGACACACGGTCGCAGACCGCCCGCATGCTGCCGGCCCTGCTCCGGGACCTGAAGGCGCGCGGCTACCGCATCGTCCACGTGGTGCCTGCCGGGGGCGGCAAGCCGGCGGATTGAGGGGCCCGCGCCCGACACCTCGGGGCTGTGGACGGCCACAATTGGTTAATGGCAGGTTAATGCCGGGACCCGTACCCAAGAGGTACGGTCCGGCCGGCTCGGTTGCCGGCCAAGGGACTTCCGGGGGGAATATGCGTCGTTTCGGTCTCGTTTTCGGCCTTCTGGCGATCGCCATGGGGCCGGCTCTGGCGGAGTCGTGCCCGGGGAATCCGGATGCCATCGGCACCAGCCGCACCATCACCGTCGATCCGAGCGTCCTGCCGCAGATCGGCACGATGCAGTACAAGACCAGCCTGCCGCTCGAGGACCACGAGGTGGTCATCACCTTCGACGACGGCCCCCTGCCCCCCTACACCAACCGCATCCTCGACACGCTGGCCGAGAACTGCGTCAAGGCGAACTACTTCCTCGTCGGCGAGATGGCCCGCGCTTTTCCGGCGACGGTGCGCCGCATCTATAATGCCGGCCACGTCGTCGGCACGCATTCGCTCAGCCATCCGCTGACCTTCAACCGCATGGGCGACGGCGGCATCGAACGCCAGGTCGATGGCGGCATCGCCGCTGTGCAGGCCGCGCTCGGCGATCCCAAGGCGGTCGCGCCGTTCTTCCGCGTGCCGGGCCTGCTGCGCAACCATACGGTCGACGGCTTCCTCGAGATGAAGAACATCGCGGTGTGGAGCGCCGACGAGGTCGCCGACGACTGGCATCACGGCATCACGCCGAAGCAGATCGTCAAGCTCGCCATCAACCGCATCGAGGCGAAGAACCATCGCGGCGTGCTGCTGCTGCACGACATTCATCCGGCGACCGCGATGGCGCTGCCGGCGCTGCTCAAGGAATTGAAGGCGCGCGGCTACAAGATCGTGCAGGCGGTGCCGTCAGGCGAGCGCCCGGCCTCGGTGCCGGAGCCGGTCATCGCCAAGGCCGCCGACGGCCAGGGCTGGCCGCGCGTCGTGAAGGCCTCCCTCTCGACCGGCAAGACGGCGAGCGAGCACGCTGCGAAGGCGAAGCACGCGCATCACATCCGCCGCGCCCGCAAGCACAAGGTGGCGGAGAACGGCGAGGACGACGCCGTCGAGAAGGCCGTCGCCAAGAAGAAGAGCAAGGCGCAGACCGCCGATGCGGGGGTGAATTACTTCAATATCTGGCGCTAGGCGGCGGACGTCCGCTCACGCCTGAAGGAAGCGCTCGCGAACGGTCGGGTCGGCGGCGAGCGCGGCCGACGTGCCGGTCCAGACGACGTGGCCCTTTTCGATCACGACATGGCGGTCGGCGAGCTTCACCAGCGCGTCGATGTTCTTGTCGACGACGAGGATCGCCTGGCCGGCGTCCTTGAGCCGCCGCAGGCACGACCAGATTTCCTGCCGCACCATCGGCGCCAGCCCTTCCGTCGCCTCGTCGAGAATGAGGAGCTTCGGATTGGTCATCAGCGCGCGGCCGATCGCCAGCATCTGCTGCTCGCCGCCGGACAACTGGTCGCCCATGTTGCGGCGGCGCTCGGAGAGCCGCGGGAACAGGTCGTAGACGCGCGCGAGCGTCCAGTCCGCGCCCTTGCCGCGCGCGGTGGCGACGAGGTTTTCCTCGACCGTCAGCGTCGGAAAGATCTGGCGGCCTTCCGGCACGAGGCCGAGACCCGCCTGCGCGATGCGATACGGCGGCAGGCCGATCAGCGGCCGGCCGGCGAACGACGCCTCGCCGCCAGTCGCCGCGACGAGCCCCCTCACCGTGTGGATGGTCGTCGTCTTGCCCATGCCGTTGCGGCCGAGCAGCGTCACGACCTCGCCGGCGCCGACCGAGAAGCCGACGTCGAACAGAACCTGCGCGGGCCCGTATGACGCGGCGAGATTGCGCACGTCGAGCATCAGGCCGCCTCCTCGCCGAGATAGGCGGCGACGACCTTCGGATCGGTGCGGATCGCTTCCGGCGCGCCGCTCGCGAGGATGCGGCCATAGACCATCACCGAGACCCGGTCGGCGAGCGAGAACACGACGCTCATGTCGTGCTCGATCAGCAGCATCGGGAAACGGCCCTTGAGGCGGCGCAGCACGCCCGACAGCATCGCCGTCTCGTCATGGCCGGTGCCGGCCATCGGTTCGTCGAGCAGCAGCATCTTCGGCTCGAGCGCCAGCGCGATGGCGAGCTCGAGCGCGCGCTTCTCGCCGTGCGACAATTGACCGGCGGGCACGTGCGCGCGCGCGCCGAGGCCGACCTCTTCGAGCGCGGCGAGCGCGCGGGCGTTGAGCGCGGCCTCCGTGCCGGCGGGGCGGAAGAAGCGGAAGCTCGAACCGTCGCGCGCCTGCGCCGCCAGCGCGACATTGTCGCGCGCGCTGAAGGTCGGCAGCACCGAGGTGATCTGGAAGCAGCGTGCGAGCCCTGCCGCGGCGCGCGCATGCGCCGGCAGCGCGGTGATGTCGCGCCCCTCGAACAGGATGCGGCCGGCGTCGACCGAGACGAGGCCGGAGATCTCGTTGATCAAGGTCGTCTTGCCGGCGCCGTTCGGGCCGATGATCGCGTGCAGTTCGCCCGGCGCGATGTCGAGCGAAACGCTGTCGGTAACGACGAGGCCGCCATAGCGCTTGCCCAGGGCTTCGAGGCGCAGCACGGGGGCGTTCATGCGCGCCTCCACAGGCGGCGGAACGCGCCGATCAGCCCGCCGCGCGCAAACAGCACGACGGCGACGAGCAGCGGCCCGAAGATCAGCGCCCAGTGCTCGGTCAGTTGCGACAGGTATTCCGACAGCAGGATGTAGGCGGCGGCGCCGACGATCGCGCCGTCCAGCGTGCCGATGCCGCCGAACATCAGCATGACGATGAGCTCGCCCGAGCGCTGCCACGACATGTAGGCCGGGCTGACGAAATTGGTCGCGTTGGCGAGAAAGAAGCCGGCGACGCCGCCGATGGCGCCGGAGATCACGTAGGCGACGAGCTGATAGCGGAACACCTCGTAGCCGAGCGCGGTAACGCGCGTCGGGTTCTCCCTGGCGCCGCGCAGGACGCGGCCGAAGCGTGAGCCGATCAGCGCGCGGCAGAGGAGATAGACGCCGAGCGCGGCGGCGAAGGTCGCGTAATAGAAGACGCGCTCGTGGGCGAACAGGTCGAAGCCGAGAACCGCGCTGCGCATGCGGAGCGTCAGCCCGTCATCGCCGCCATAGGGCGCGAGCGACGACGCGGTGAAGAAGGCCATCTGCCCGAAGGCGAGCGTGATCATGATGAAGTAGACGCCGCGCGTGCGCAGGCAGACGACGCCGGTCGCGGCCGCGAACAGCGCCGAGAGCAGGATCGCCGCGGGCAGAGCGAGCATCGTGTCGCCGAGGCCATGGAAGGCGAGAATGCCGGCGGCATAGGCGCCGAGCCCGATGAAGGCGGCGTGACCGAACGAGACGAGCCCGCCGAAGCCGACGATGAGATCGAGGCCGAGCGCGGCCATGGCGAAGATCATCACGCGCTCGAGCAGGTTGAGCGCGTAGTCCGCGCCGCTGCCGGCGACGAAGGGCGCGATCGCCAGGAGCGCGAACAAAACGAGCGGCAGCAGGCGGCCGCGCCAGCGCGCCGCGCCCATCGGCGGGGTGAGCGCGGCCGTCGTCATCCGCGGCCCTTGGCCGGGAACAGGCCGGCCGGGCGAACGTAAAGGACGAGCGCCATCAGGAGATAGATGAGCATGGACGCGATCGCCGGCCCGACCGTGCGCGCCGGCGACGGCGCCATGACGAGCCGCAGGATGTCGACGGCGAAGGAGCGGCCGAGCGTGTCGACGAGGCCGATCAGCAGCGCCGCGATGAAGGCGCCGCGGATCGAGCCGATGCCGCCGATGACGATGACGACGAAGGCAAGGATCAGCACGGTGTCGCCCATGCCGGGCTGCACCGACAGGATCGGCGCGATCATGATGCCGGCAAACCCGGCAAGCATGGTGCCGAAGCCGAACACGAGCATGAACAACCGGCGGATGTCGACGCCGAGCACCGACACCATGCGCGCATTGGAGGCGCCCGCCCGCACCAGCATGCCGACGCGGGTCCAGGCGACGAGCACGTAGAGGATGGTCGCGACCGCGAGCCCGGCGGCGATGATGACGATGCGCCAGACCGGGTACAGAAGCCCCGGCATCAGCACGACCGAGCCCGACAGCGCCTCCGGCACCGGCAGCGACAGGGGCGACGCGCCCCACACGACCTTCACGCCCTCATTGAGAAACAGGATGATGCCGAACGTGGCGATCACCTGCTCGAGATGGTCGCGGTCGTAGAGCTTGCGGAAGATCGTGAATTCGAGCGCCAGCCCGAACACCAGCGAGGCGCCGAGCGCGAGCAGCAGCGCGGCGACGAAGCTGCCGGTCAGCGCGTAGAACATGACGGCGAAATAGGCGCCGAGCATGTACTGCACGCCGTGCGCCAGGTTGATGAAGTCCATGACGCCGAAGACGAGCGTCAGCCCGGCCGCGATCAGGAACAGCAGCACGCCGAATTGCAGGCCGTTCAACGTCTGGACGATCAACAGCAGAAGCGACATCGGGGCGCGTCACCTCAGGCCCGCGCGATGGCGACGGCCACTCTTGAAGAAGGCGGGAAGCGCCCTGCCCCGTGACCGAGGCAGGGCGGCGGGATCGTCCCGCTCACTTCATCTTGCAATCCTTGACGTGCGGATCGGCGTAGTCGGTGAAAACTTTCTGCGCGATCTCCGTCTCGAACTTGCCGTCGGCGCGCTTGGCCACCTTGACCAGGTAGAAATCCTGGATCGGATAGTGGTTGGTGTTGAACTTGAACTTGCCGCGCAGCGACTTGAAGTCCGCCTTCATCATGGCGGCGCGCAGCGCGTTCTTGTCGGCGGTCGAGCCCTTGGTCGCCTTCAGGCCGCTGTCGATCAGCGAGGCCGCGTCGTAAGCCTGGAACGCGTAGCTCGCGGGCACGGCGTTGTAGGCTTTCTCGTAGGCCGCGACGAACGCCTTGTTCTGCGGGTTGTCGAGGTTCGGCGCCCAGTTGGCGCCGCCGAAGAAGCCGACCGCGGCGTCCTGCTGCGCCGGCAGCGTCGATTCATCGACCGTGAAGGCCGACAAGAACTTGATCTTGTCGGCGAGCCCTGCCTGACGGAACTGCTTCACGAAATTGACGCCCATGCCGCCGGGCAGGAAGGCGAAGATGGCGTCCGGCTGCGCCGCGACGATCTTGGCGAGTTCGCCGGAATAATCGAGCGTGCCGAGCGGCACGTAGACCTCGTCGGCGATCGCGCCCTTGTAGTAGTGCTTGAAGCCGGCGAGCGAGTCCTTGCCGGCCTGGTAGTTCGGCGCGATCAGGTAAACCTTCTTCATGCCCTGGTCCTGGGCGTACTTGCCGAGCACCTCGTGCACCTGGTCGTTCTGGTAGGACGTGACGAACAGGTTCGGGTTGCACTCGGGACCGGCAAAATTGGACGTGCCGGCGTTCGGGCTGATGAGGAACACGCCGGCATCCGTCACCGGCTTCATCATCGCGATCAGGATATTGGAGAAGATCGGGCCGACGACGAAGTCGACCTTGTCGCGCTCGACCATCGCCTTGGCCTTCGACACGGCGACATCGGGCTTCAGCTCGTCGTCCTGCACGATCAGCTCGACGTCGCGGCCGCCGAGCTTGTTGCCCATGGTCTTGAGCGCGAGCTCGAACCCGTTGCGCTGCTGGATGCCGAGGGCCGCGGCCGGACCCGACAAGGTGGTCAAGAGGCCGATCTTCAGTTTGTCCTGCGCCTGCGCCGCCTGGGTCAGCGCCAGTGCGCTCACCGTTGCGATGGCCGCGATCCTGAACTTGCTCATTGTCCCCCGCTCCTCCGATGACGTTTCTGATGGTCTCGTTGATTGTCGCGACTATATCGGGAATCCGCGGGCCGGCACCATGTGAAGCGCGCGCCGCGGCCGCCCTCGTCTCACGTCCGAAAAACATTTTAAGCCTAAAATGTCTTGACTGGAAAGCCCAATCTGCAACCCTTGGCGCGGCCGGCAGGCCGATTAACGCTGCGGCGAAAGCACCGGTGCCAACGGCGCCCGCTTCGTGATTGAATGCCGCCAAACTCGGAACGCCCGGACGAAGGGGGACACGAATGCAGCCGCTCAACGCAGGCATCACCAAGGCCGGCACCGGCCTCGACGGCATCGTCTGGAACATTCTCGGCCAGACCTACGTGCCCAAGAGCCTGTGCGACAGCTCGTTCTCCTGGCACGCCACCTTCCCGCCGGGCACCTTCGTGCCGCCGCACATCCACCCGACGCAGGACGAGTTCATCTACATGTTCGAGGGCCAGCTCGACCTCGTCCTCGACGGCCGCGACTTCAAGGCGACTTCGGGCGATCTCATCAAGCTGCCCATGGGCATCCCGCACGGCATCTTCAACAAGAGCGAGCAGACGGTGAAGTGCTTCTTCTGGGTGTCGCCGACGCGCAGGCTCTATGACCTGTTCTGGGCGATCCATTCGATGAAGGAGCAGATCCCGACCGAAGTGGTCGAGCTGTCCGCCCGTCACGAGGTGACGTTCCTGCCGCCGCCCCCGGGGGCGTGAGCCTTCCGGTCATTCCGGGTCCGCGCGTTGCACGCGCGTCCGGGAATGACCGGAAACAACCCTACGCCGCCTTGGCCTTGTTGACCTTCGACTGAATGAAGCCCGCGGTCGAGGCATAGCCGCGCACGATCGCCTTGCGCTGCTCGTGGCCGAGCACGTCGTCGATATTGGAGAAGCCGTCCGGCGCGAGCTGCTCGATGGCGTCGATGACGCCCTCCGGCCCGCCCTTCCGGTTCATGCGCACGATCTGCGCGGTCGGGGCGATGCGGTCCTGCTCATAGGCCCATAGCGCGTGCGCGGGATGCTCGGCCTTCACCAGATGATCGGCGAGGCAGCGTGCGTCGAGGATCGCCTGCGAGGCGCCGTTCGAGCCGACCGGATACATCGGATGGGCGGCGTCGCCGAGCAGCGTGACGCGGTTGTGCGACCAGCGCGTGAGCGGCTCGCGGTCGCACAAGGGATATTCCCAGAACTCCCCGGTCGCCTCGATCAGATGCGTGACGTCGACATAAGGCAGGCGGAAGCGCTGCACGTAGGGGCGCAGGTCGTCCCAGCGGCCGGGACGCGACCAGTCTTCCTTGCGCGGCGGCACGCCGCCCTCGGAGACCTTTGCCATCACCGCCCAGTTGGTCAGGCGGCGGTCGGGCGCGGAGCCCGCGGCGATCGGATAGAGCACGAACTTCGCTTCCATGCCGCCGGCGATGATCATCGAGCGGCCGGTCATGAATTGCGGCCAGTCGACGGCGCCGCGCCACAGCATCGTGCCGTTCCACAGCGCCGGGCCTTCGTTCGGATAGAGCTGCGCGCGCACGAACGAATGGATGCCGTCGGCGCCGATCAGCACGTCGCCGCGCACGGTCGAACGATGCGCGCCGCTGCGGTCGAAGAAATAGGCGGTGACGCCGCTCTCGTCCTGCGTGAAGGCGCCGAGGCGGCAGCCGGTGTGCACCTTCGTCTCGCCGAGCCGGGCCCGCGCCGCCTGGAAGATCACGTTCTGGAGCCGGCCGCGATGGATCGAGAACTGCGGCACGTCGAAGCCGGCATCGGTGCCGCGCAATTCGTGCCAGACGATCTGGCCGAAGCGGTTGGCGTAGAACAGCTCGTAGGTGCGGATCGCGACCGCGTCGAGCCGCTCGAGCAGCCCGATCTGCGCCAGCTCCTTGATCGCGTGCGGCAGCGTGTTGATGCCGACGCCGAGCTCGCGGATCGTGTCGGCCTGCTCGAACACCTCGCAGTCGATGCCGCGCGCGTGCAGCATCACCGCCGTGGTCAGTCCGCCGACGCCGCCGCCGACGATGATCGCCTTCATGACGCTACTCTACGCATGACACAGGAATTAACGGCGTATTCTGCGTCCGCCGCCGGTGCCCGGCAACCTTAACCGGCGCGCAAGGTGAACGGCGCCTGCGCCGCCATTAAGGAACGACCGCGGTCGCCTCGATCTCGACCTTGGCGCCCGGCTCCAACAGCCCCGCGACCACCAGCAGCGTCATGGCCGGGAAATGCCGGCCGATGACGCGGCGATAGGCCTCGCCGATCTCGCGCTGGCGCGCGACGTAGGACGCCTTGTCGGTGATGAACCAGTTGAGCCGCACGATGTGCTCGGGCTTCGCGCCGGCCTCCGCCAGCACCGCCACGATGTTCGCCAGAGCCTGCTCGATCTGCGCGACGAAATCGTCACCGACGAGCCTGGCCTCCGCCGTCCAGCCGATCTGGCCGGCGACATAGACCTGCCGGCCGCTCGCGGCGACGCCGTTCGAGTAGCCCTTGGCCGGCTTCCAGCCGGTGGGATGAAGAAACTGGAAGTCGCTCATGCCCCGCGCAATCCCGCTCTATTGTTGCCGCAGACGGAAGCGCTGGATCTTGCCGGTCGCGGTCTTCGGCAAGGCGTCGACGAAGGTGACGGCGCGCGGGTATTTGTACGGCGCGATCGTCGCCTTCACATGGTCCTGGAGACGTTTTGCACAAGTCTCGTCGGCGGCGACGCCGGCCCTGAGCACCACATAGGCGGCAACAATCTGCCCGCGTTCGCCGTCGGCCTGGCCGATGACGGCGCATTCGGCAACCTCGGCGTGCTTCAAGAGCGCCGCCTCGACCTCCGGTCCGGCGATGTTGTAGCCGGCGGAGACGATCATGTCGTCGGCGCGGGCGACGAAGTGGAAGCGCCCCTCCTCGTCCTGCATGAAGGTGTCGCCGGTGATGTTCCAGCCGTCGCGCACATAATTCTGCTGACGCTTGTCCGCGAGATAGCGGCAGCCGGTCGGGCCGCGCACCGCGAGTCGACCCACCGTGCCGCGTGGCACCTCATTCATATCATCGTCCACGATCTTCGCTTCGTAGCCCCGGACCGGCTTGCCGGTTGAAGCGGGCGCCAGGTC
>JBQCFB010000388.1:0-4445 GCA_051959715.1 Pseudolabrys sp. | reverse complement strand
ATGCCGGCTGGGGCTTCGACGACGTGCTGCCCTATTTCCGCAAGGCGGAGGACAATGAGCGCGGCGCCGACGACCTGCATGGCGAAGGCGGTCCGCTCGCCGTGTCGGACGCGCGCGACAAGCATCCGCTGGCGCTGGGCTATATCGAGGCCGCTCAGCAATGTGGCTTCCCGCGCAATGACGACTTCAACGGCGCAACGCAGGAAGGCGTCGGGCTCTACCAGCTGACGATGCGCGGCGGCCTGCGCTGGTCGGCCGCCAAGGGCTATCTCAAGCCCGCGCGCAAGCGGCCCAACCTGCGCATCGTGTCGGGTGCGCTGACGACGCGGATCGTCTTCGAGGGCCGCCGCGCGAAAGGCATCGTATACCGGGTGCGCGGTGCGACGCACGTCGCCTACGCGGCGAAGGACGTGATTTTGTCGGCTGGCGCCTTCGGCTCGCCGCAGCTTCTGCAAGTGTCGGGCGTCGGACCGGCGGCGCTCCTGGAACCGCTCGGCATCCCTGTCGTCGCGGACATGCGCGACGTCGGCGACAATCTGAACGACCACTATTCCGCGCGTATTGCGCTCAGCACCCGCGTGCCGACGCTCAACGACACGGTGAAAAGCTGGCGCGGCAAGGCGGCTGCGGGCTTGCGCTACGCCTTCACCCGCCGCGGGCCGCTGACGACCTCGGCCATCACCGCCGGCTGTTTCGTGCGCGCGCACCCTTTGTCGGCGACACCGGACGCGCAGTGCTCGATCGCACTGTTCTCGACCAACTCGATCGGCGAGGAGTTACATCCCTTCTCCGGCGTCACCGGTGTCTGCACCCTGCTGCGCCCGGAAAGCCGCGGCCATGTGCGGATCGTTTCAAGCGACCCAGGCCAGGCGCCGGCGATCAATCCGAACTATCTCGCGGCAGAGCGCGACTGCGAGACGCTTGTCGCCGGCGTGCGGACGCTGCGCCGCATCTTCGCCGCGCCGGCCATGGCGCCCTTGATCGAGCGGGAAATCGCGCCCGGCGCGGACTGCGAAAGCGACTCCGATCTCCTCGATTTCATCCGCCGCACCGGCGGCACGACGTTCCACCCCTGCGGCACCTGCCGCATGGGTCAGGACCCTCAGGCCGTGACCGACGAGCGCCTGCGCGTGCGCGGCATCGACGGCCTTCGCGTCATCGACGCCTCGATCATGCCGATGGTCGTGTCGGGCAACACCAATGCCGCCACGATCATGATCGGCGAGAAGGGCGCGGACATGGTGCTCGAAGACGCGGCGCGCGCTTGATCAGGCGGCTTTCTTCTCGGCGAGGCCTGCAAGCTGCCGCAAGAGCGCGGTCGTGCCCTTGAGCCTGAGGCCGGGCGTGTCCCAGTCGCCGAGCAGGACGAGCTTCTGGCCAGACTTGTCGTTGCGGATGCGGGCGTTCGGCCCCTGCGCCTGGATGAATTGCAGAAGGCCCGCGGGATTGGCGAACACATTGTCGCGGAATGACAGGACCGCGCCTTTCGGCCCGGCATCGACCTTCTCGACATTGGCGCGGCGGCACAGAGCCTTGATCGCCACCACCTGCAACAGGTGCTCGACTTCCTTCGGCAGCGGGCCGAAGCGGTCGACCAGCTCGGCGCCGAAGCCGTCCATCTCGCGCTCGTCCTCGAGATCGGCGAGCCGGCGGTAGAGCGCAAGCCGCACCGACAGGTCGGCGACATACTCCTCCGGAATGAGGATCGGCGTGCCCATCGTGATCTGCGGCGACCAGCGGTCCTCGACCGGCGCGGTGATGCCGGCCTTCAGGCTGACGGCCGCCTCCTCCAGCATTTGCTGGTAGAGCTCGAAGCCGACCTCCTTGATGTGGCCGGACTGCTCCTCGCCGAGCAAATTGCCGGCGCCGCGAATGTCGAGGTCGTGGCTCGCCACCTGGAAGCCTGCGCCGAGCGTGTCGAGCGATTGCAGAACCTTCAGCCGCCGCTCCGCCTGCGGCGTGATCGGCTTCTCGGCCGGCAGCGTGAACAGCGCATAGGCGCGCAGCTTCGAGCGACCCACCCGGCCGCGCAGCTGATAGAGCTGCGACAGGCCGAAGCGGTCGGCGCGGTGGACGATCAGCGTGTTGGCGGTCGGGATGTCGAGGCCGGACTCGATGATCGTGGTCGAGAGCAGCACGTCGTACTTGCCGTCGTAAAAGGCCGACATGATGTCGTCGAGCACCGTCGGCGGCATCTGCCCGTGCGCGACGCAGACGCGGACTTCCGGGATGTGCTTGTCGAGAAAGTCCTTGGCGCCGGCGAGATCCTCGATGCGCGGGCAGACATAGAACGATTGGCCGCCGCGGTATTTCTCGCGCAGCAGCGCCTCGCGGATGGTGATCGGATCGAACGGCGTCACGAAGGTGCGCACGGCGAGCCGGTCGACCGGCGGCGAGGCGATGATCGAGAGGTCGCGCACGCCGGTCAGCGCCAGCTGCAAGGTGCGTGGGATCGGGGTCGCCGAGAGCGTCAGCACGTGCACCTCGGCGCGCAGCGACTTCAGGCGCTCCTTGTGCGCGACGCCGAAGTGCTGCTCTTCGTCGACGATCACGAGGCCGAGGTCCTTGAACTTGATGCCCTTGCCGAGCAGCGCGTGCGTGCCGACGACGATGTCGACCTGACCTTCGGCGAGCCCGCTCTTGACGTCCTTGAGTTCCGCCGCAGCTACGAGCCGCGAGGCCTGCGCGACGTTCACCGGAAAGCCGCGGAAGCGCTCCGTGAAAGTCTTGAAATGCTGGCGCGCGAGCAGCGTCGTCGGCACCACGACGGCCACCTGCTTGCCGTTGATCGCCGTGTCGAAGGCGGCGCGCAGCGCCACTTCGGTCTTGCCGAAGCCGACGTCGCCGCAGACAAGCCGGTCCATCGGACGGCCCTTTGCGAGATCGTCGAGTGCGGCGTCGATCGCGGTGAGCTGGTCTTCCGTCTCCTCGTAGGGGAAGCCGGCGCAGAACTCGTCGTACGCGCCCGGCGTGACGGTGAGCTTCGGCGCCTCGCGCAACTGCCGCTCCGCCGCGATCTTAATGAGATCGCCGGCGATGGCGAGGATGCGCGCTTTCATCTTCGCCTTGCGCGTCTGCCAGCCGCCCGAGCCCAAGCGGTCGAGCTCGACGCCACTCTCCTCCGAGCCGTAGCGCGACAGCAGCTCGATATTCTCGACCGGCAGGTAGAGCTTGGCGCCCTCGGCGTAATGGATCTCGAGGCAGTCGTGCGGCGCGCCAGCCGCCTCGATTGCCTGCAAACCGACGAAGCGGCCGATGCCGTGGTCGACGTGCACGACGAGATCGCCGGTCGACAGGCTCGTTGCCTCGGCGATGAAATTGTCGGCGCGCCGCTGCGCGCGCCGCGGTCGGACCAGGCGGTCGCCGAGAATGTCCTGCTCGGCGATGACGGCGGCGTCCTCGGTCTCGAAGCCGGCCTCGATGCCGAGCACGGCGAGCGCGATGGCATGCTTGGGCAGCGCCAACACATCCGGCCAGGACCGCACCGGCGTCAGGTTGACGAGCTTGTGGTCGGCGAGCACATGGCTCATGCGGTCGCGCGCGCCCTCGCTCCACAACGCGATGGCGACGCGCTTGCCATCCGATTGCTGCGCGCCGACATGCTTGGCGACGGCGGCGAAGACGTTGGCGCCTGGCTCGTTGCGCTCGGCGGCGAAGTTGTGCCCGGCCCGCGCGCCGATATCGATGACGTCGCGCGCCTCAGGGACAGCGAAGGGCGTCAGCTTGGCCCGGGCCGCAGCATCGAGTCGCGCCTTCCATTCGTCCTCGGCGAGATAGAGCTTGTTCGTCGCCAGCGGCTTGTAGGACGGCGTCACGCCCTGCTTGAGCGCGTCCGCCCGCGCGTCGTGATAGTCGGCGATCTGGCCGAAGCGTTCGTGCGCGGCATCTTCGTCCAGATGCTCGAGCGCCACGGGCGTGCCCGGCAGATAGTCGAACAAGGTCTCCATCTGCGTGTGGAACAGCGGCAGCCAGTGCTCCATGCCGGGATGACGGCGGCCTTCGCTGACCGCGGTGTAGAGCAGGTCGTCTGGACCTGCGACACCGAATTCCGAAACATAGGCGGTGCGGAAGCGGCGGATGGTCTCGGTGACGAGCTGGAATTCGGCGACCGGCACGAGGTCGAGCCCGCGCATCGCCAACTCACTGCGCTGCGTCTGCGCGTCGAAGGTCTTGATGGTCTCGAGCGCGTCGCCGAAGAAGTCGAGCCGCACCGGCATGTCCATGCCCGGCGGAAACAGGTCGAGGATGCCGCCGCGCACGGCGTATTCGCCCGCCTCGCGCACGGTCGAGGCGCGCATGTACCCATTGAGCTCCAGCCATTCGACGATCGACGCCATGCCGACGACATTGCCCGGCGCGACCGACAAAGCATGCGTCGCGACGAATTCGCGCGACGGCACGCGCTGCGTGGCGGCGTTGATCGTCGTCAGCAGCACGGACGGCTT
>JBQCFB010000387.1:0-2083 GCA_051959715.1 Pseudolabrys sp. | reverse complement strand
CAACATCAACCTGCGCGATCCGGTGATGTACCGCATCCTGCATGCCAATCATCCGCGCACCGGCACGGCGTGGAAGATCTATCCGAGCTACGATTACGCGCACGGCCAATCGGACGCGATCGAGGGCATCACGCATTCGGTGTGCACGCTCGAATTCGAGGATCACCGGCCGCTCTACGACTGGTTCATCGCCAACCTGAAAGTGCCGTCGACGCCGCACCAGTATGAGTTCGCGCGGCTGAACCTGACCTACACCGTGCTGTCGAAGCGCGTGCTGACACGGCTGGTGCAGGACAAGCACGTCGCCGGCTGGGACGACCCGCGCATGCCGACGCTCGCCGGCCTGCGCCGCCGCGGGGTGCCGGCGGAAGCGCTGCGCGAGTTCGTCAAGCGCATCGGCGTAGCGAAAGCGAACAGCGTGGTCGACGCGAACATGTTCGAGTTCGCCGTCCGCGAGGTCCTCAACAAGACCGCTCAGCGGCGCATGGCCGTGCTCAAGCCGCTCAAAGTGGTGATCGAGAACTACCCGGAGGGCCAGAGCGAGGAGCTCGAGGCCGTCAATCACCCGGACGATCCCGCCGCCGGCACGCGCAAGCTGACCTTCAGCCGCGAGATCTATGTCGAGCAGGACGACTTCATGGAGAACCCGCCGAAGAAGTTCTTCCGGTTGTCTCCCGGTGCCGAGGTGCGCCTGCGCTACGCCTACTTCGTCACCTGCAAGGAGGTGGTGAAGGACGCGTCCGGCAATGTCGTCGAACTGCGCTGCACCTACGATCCGGCGACCAAGGGCGGCAACGCGCCGGACGGCCGCAAGGTCAAGGCGACGATCCACTGGGTCTCGGCGAAGGATTCGATCGCCGCGGAGGTCCGCGTCTATCATCCGCTGTTCGCCAAGCCGGATCCGCGCGGCGGCGAGGATTTCGCCGCCGACCTCAATCCGGGCTCGCTCGAAATCCTGAACGATGCGCGGCTCGAGCCTTCGCTGGCCGCGATGAACACAGGCGAGGCGATCCAGTTCGAGCGTCAGGGCTATTTCTGTCGCGACGCGGACTCGCAGCCCGGCAAGCCGGTGTTCAACCGCACCATCGGCCTGCGCGACTCCTACGCCAAGGAAGCCGGCAAATAGGGGGCTCGCCTTGGACTGCGTCATCAGGCGCCTGGTCGAGAGCGATGGTGAGGCGCTGAGACGCCTGCGGCTCGAGGCCCTGGACGCAGCGCCCGAGGCCTTCCTGTCTAGCCGCGAGGAAGAAGCCGCGCTGCCAGTCGACTGGTTCAGGACGATCGCGGGCGGGCCGCGCAACAACGCCATCTTCGGGGCGTTCAACGGCGACGCGCTGGTCGGCATGGCCGGCTTCGTTGCCGGGGAGCGGGCCAAGGAGCGCCATAAGGGCACGCTGGTCGGCGTCTACGTGCAGCCGGCGTTCCGCCGCCGCACGCTGGCCCGTGGGCTCGTCCAGGCCGTGATCGGCCATGCCTCCGGCCGCGTGACGATGCTGCTGGCGACCGTCGCCGCGGAGAACGAACCGGCGCGCGCACTCTATCGCGATCTCGGCTTCGTCACCTACGGCACCGAGCCGAAGGCCATGCAGGTTGGCGGACGCCTGATCGACAATGACCTGATCGTCCGCGAACTCTCCGGCCCGCCGGACTGACGGCGGCGGCCGTTCACAACCGTTCTCCTAGCCACGACCTGTATCCGGCCTAGCATAACCCCCGGTTGTAGTCGGGTTGTGCCATGGCGCGGGGCGAGGAAACGGGACCACGGGCGCGCGCCGTTGCCGGCGCCATCGCCGCCGCCGGACGCCGCGCCACGTCCGGCGACCTCGCGCATCGCGCCGACAGGCTTCGCCAGGTCGTCGCCGCCTGGGCTGTCGCGGAAGTAGCCCCCGGGCGGCTGCTGCCGTGGCTGGCGGTCGCGTTTGGCTTCGGCGCCGTCCTTTATCTCGACGCCGACACCGAGCCGCGGCTCTGGGCCGCCGCGCCGGCGGCCGCCGTCGCGATCGTGCTCGCGGTGGTGGCGCGCCATCGTCCGATCGCCTTACCGTTCATCGCCGGCATTGCCGGCATCGCCGCCGGATTTGCC
>JBQCFB010000386.1:0-2151 GCA_051959715.1 Pseudolabrys sp. | reverse complement strand
CACCAACCTGTCGCCCTACATCGTGCGCCTGTCGTTCTCGATGTGGCACCCGGCCTATCCGATGGGCTCCTACGCTTACGACAAGGTCGGCTGCAAGACGGCGGCGCTCGCCTATACCGACTTCCCGCCGGGCAAGGACTCGACCGACGCCTTCAAGGCGGGCTTCGAGAAGGCTGGCGGCAAGGTCGTCGACTCCATCCCGATGGGCTCGCCGGTGCAGGTGCCGGACTTCACGCCGTTCTTCCAGAAGATCAAGGACGCGCATCCGGACTGCATGTACGTGTTCATTCCGTCCGGCGCGCACGCGGCCGGCGTGATGAAGGCCTATGGCGAGCTCGGCATGCGCAAGGCCGGCGTCAAGCTGATCGGGCCGATGGACCTGATCCCTGACAACAAGCTGCAGGACATGGGCGACGCCGCCATCGGCACCATCGTCATGGGCAACTACGCGGTCGACCTCCAGAACGCCGAGAACAAGAAGTTCAACGAGGAGTGGCACAAGGCCTACGGCCCCGACTCCTATCCGGACTTCATGTCGGCGGCGGCGTGGGACTCGATGCACGCCATCTTCGACACCATCAAGAAGCTCAACGGTGACGTGACCGACGGCGCCAAGTTCGTCGACGCGATGAAGGGCTGGTCGGCGAACGGGCCGCGCGGTCCGGTCAGCATCGATCCGGCCACCCGCGACATCGTGCAGAACGAGAACGCCATGGAAGTCATCCGCAAGCCGGACGGCAAGCTCGGTGTGAAGGTGCTCGACACCACCAAGGCCGTGCACGACGAGTGCAAGGTGCTCAAGGTCGGCCGCTGCGGGTCCTGATAACTCGCGTCATTCCGGGGCGCGAGCGCAGCTCGCGGACCCGGAATCCAGAGGCGGGTTGTGCGCTGGTGACTGGATTCCGGATCGCCGCTATCGCGGCGTCCGGAATGACAGATAACCGGTTTGACGCCATCGACGCCGCCGCGCATAACCAAACGCGGCGGCGTTTTCTTCAAACGGGGTGGGGCCTGTGCCGCAATTACTGACGATCGCCGTCAGCATTCTGTTCGACGGCCTGGCGTACGCCATGTTCCTGTTCATCACCGCCGTGGGCCTGTCGGTCACGATGGGGCTGATGGGATTCGTCAATCTCGCGCACGGCGCCTTCGCCATGGCGGGCGGCTACATCGTCGTGTCGCTGACGCGATCGCTCGGCATCGACTTCGTGCCGGCGCTCGTCATCTCCTCCGTGATCATTGCGGTGGCCAGCGTGCCGTTCGAGCGCGGGCTCTATCGCCGCCTCTACAAGTCGACCGATCTCGAGCAGGTGCTGCTGACCATCGGTCTCGCCTTCATGGCGATCGCCGCCTTCACCTATTTCTACGGACCGATCCCGAAGTCGGTGCCGCTGCCGCACTGGCTCGAGGGCGACGTCAATCTCGGCTTCCGCTCGTTCCCGAGCTACCGCGCCTTCCTGATCCTGATCGGCGCGATCCTCATCACCGTTCTCTGGTACGCTTTCGAGCGCACCAACATCGGCGCCAAGATCCGCGCGGCGGTGGACAACCGGCGCATGGCGGAATCGGTCGGCATCAATGTCGACCGGCTGTTCACGCTGACCTTCGCGCTGGGCTCGGGGCTCGCCGCGCTCGGCGGCGGCTTCGCCATCCAGTTGTTCGGCCTGACGCCGTATTTCGCCGTGCTCTATCTCGTCCTGTTCCTGATCGTCGTCGCCGTCGGCGGCCTCGGCAGCCTGAAGGGCACGCTGCTCGCCGCGCTCGTCATCGGCATCATCGACACCGGCGGCAAGTACATGTTCCCGCAGGCCGGCAATTTCTTCATCTACGCCATCACGGTCATCGTCCTCCTGATCAAGCCGGCGGGGTTCTATGGCCGCGAGTGAACCCGCGCCCGGCGCCACCACGGCGGCAGTGGCTGCGCGCGACCGCGCGGCCGAGTATCTGCTGCGCCGCCACTATTTCCGCTGGCCCGAGGCGCTGCCCTGGCTGATTGCGATCGCCTGCTATTTCGTCTTTCCCGACCGGATGACGTTCGGCAGCCAGGTCGTGATCATGATCATGTTCGCGCTCTCGCTCGACCTGATCCTCGGCTATGCCGGCATCGTCACGCTCGGCCACGCGGCCTTCTTCGGCGTCGGCGCCTATACG
>JBQCFB010000385.1:0-2513 GCA_051959715.1 Pseudolabrys sp. | reverse complement strand
CGGCTCTGCACTTGCGCCGCGTGCGAGGCGCGCGCCTTGAAGCGCTCGATGAACTTGATCTCCTTGGCGAGCATGGCCTGCTGGCGCTCGAACTGCGCCTGCTGCTGCTTTTCGCTCAGCGCGCGCTGCTGCTCGTAGAATTCGTAATTGCCGGAATAGGTGGTGAGCGAGCCGGCGTCGATCTCCACGATTTTGCCGACGATGCGGTTCATGAACTCGCGGTCGTGCGAGGTCATCAAGAGCAGGCCCTCGTAGCCTTTGAGGAACTGCTCGAGCCAGATCAGGCTTTCGAGATCGAGATGGTTCGACGGCTCGTCGAGCAGCATGGCGTCCGGCCGCATCAGCAGGATGCGGGCGAGCGCGACGCGCATCTTCCAGCCGCCCGACAGGGCGCCGACGTCACCGTCCATCATCTCCGGGCTGAACGAAAGTCCGGCGAGCACCTCGCGCGCGCGCGCGTCGAGTGCATAGCCGTCGAGCTCCTGGAAGCGGTGCTGCACCTCGCCGTAGCGCTCGATGATCGCGTCCATCTCGTCGGCGCGCTCCGGATCGGCCATCGCCGTTTCCAGTTCGCGCATCTCGGCGGCGACCTCGCTGACGGGGCCGGCGCCTTCCATCACCTCGGCGACGGCGGAGCGTCCGGCCATCTCACCGACGTCCTGGCTGAAATAGCCGATGGTGACGCCGCGATCGACCGCGACCTGGCCTTCGTCGGGCGCTTCCTGCCCGGTGATCATGCGGAACAGGGTGGTCTTGCCGGCGCCGTTCGGCCCGACGAGGCCGACCTTCTCACCCCTGTTGAGCGCCGCGGAGGCCTCGACGAAGAGGAGTTGGTGGCCGTTTTGTTTGGAGATGGAGTCGAGACGGATCATGGGGGGCTAAGAAACGCGTGCAGAGGTTTCATGTTTTGTAGGGCGGGTTAGCCGTAGGCGTAACCCGCCGGGGTAAGGAGGCGCTGCGGCGGATTACGCTGCGCTAATCCGCCCTACGGATCACACATCCACCTTCAGCGCGGCGATGAACGCCTCCTGCGGGATGTCGACCTTGCCGAACTGCCGCATCTTCTTCTTGCCCTTCTTCTGCTTGTCGAGCAGCTTGCGCTTGCGCGTGGCGTCGCCGCCGTAGCACTTGGCGGTGACGTCCTTGCGCAGCGCGCGCACGGTCTCGCGGGCGATGATCTTGCCGCCGATGGCGGCCTGGATCGGCACCTGGAACATGTGCGGCGGGATCAGTTCCTTCAATTTCTCCACCATGCCGCGGCCGCGCGCTTCCGCACGGGTTCGGTGCACGAGCATGGCCAGCGCGTCGACCGGCTCGTCATTGACCAGGATCGACATCTTGACCAGGTCGGCTTCGCGATAATCGGTCAGGTGATAATCGAACGAGGCGTAGCCTTTCGACACCGACTTGAGCCGGTCGTAGAAGTCGAACACCACCTCGTTGAGAGGCAATTCGTATTTCACCATGGCGCGGTTGCCGACGTAGGTCAGCTCTTTCTGCGAACCGCGGCGGTCCTGGCAGAGCTTGAGCACGGCGCCGAGATAATCGTCGGGCGTCAGAATGGTCGCCTCGATCCAGGGCTCCTCGATGGAGATGATCTTCATCACGTCCGGCATGTCGACCGGATTGTGGATCTCGATCTGCGAGCCGTCGCGCAGGTTCATCTTGTAGATGACCGACGGTGCGGTCGCGATCAGGTCGAGGTTGAATTCGCGCTCCAGCCGCTCCTGGATGATCTCGAGATGCAGAAGGCCGAGGAAGCCGCAGCGGAAGCCGAAGCCGAGCGCGGCCGAGGTTTCCATCTCGTAGGAGAAGCTGGCGTCGTTCAGGCGCAGCTTGCCCATCGCTGCGCGCAGGTCTTCGAACTGCGCGGCGTCGACCGGGAACAGGCCGCAGAACACGACCGGGATCGCCGGCTGGAAGCCGGGCAGCGGCGTATCGACCGGCTTCCTGTCGTCGGTGATGGTGTCGCCGACGCGCGTGTCCGCCACTTCCTTGATCGAGGCGGTGAGCATGCCGATCTCGCCGGGGCCGAGCTCGTCGACCATCGTCAGCTTCGGCTTGAACACGCCGGTGCGGTCGACGTCATAGGCCGCGTTGGTGCCCATCATGCGGATGCGCTGGCCCTTCTTCAGGGTGCCGTCGATGATGCGCACGAGCACGACGACGCCGAGATAGACGTCGTACCAGGAGTCGACCAGCAGCGCCTTCAGCGTCGCATCCTTGTCGCCCTTGGGCGGCGGCAGGCGCGTGACGATGGCCTCGAGCACCTGATCGACGTTGAGCCCGGTCTTGGCCGAGATGCCGATCGCGTCGGAGGCATCGAGCCCGATGACGTCCTCGATCTGCTGCTTGATCTTCTCCGGCTCGGCCGCGGGCAGGTCGACCTTGTTCAGAACGGGCACGATCTCATGGCCGGCGTCGAGCGCGTGATAGACGTTGGCGAGCGTCTGCGCCTCGACGCCCTGCGAGGCGTCGACCACCAGCAGCGAGCCCTCGCAGGCGGCGAGCGA
>JBQCFB010000384.1:0-3854 GCA_051959715.1 Pseudolabrys sp. | reverse complement strand
CATCGTCTCGGGCGCGCTGTTCCTCTGCGTCGGCGTCGTCTACGACCGCATGCATACGCGCGAGATCGCCGCCTATGGCGGCCTCGTCAACCGCATGCCGATTTACGCCTTCGTGTTCATGGTGTTCACGATGGCCAATGTCGGCCTGCCGGGCACGTCCGGCTTCGTCGGCGAGTTCCTGTCGCTGATCGGCACCTTCAAGGCGAATATCCACGTCGCCTTCTTCGCGACGCTGGGCGTCATCCTGTCGGCAGCCTATGCGCTCTGGCTCTACCGCAAGATGATCTTCGGCACGCTCAAGCCTGCGCTCGCCGGCATCCGCGACATCGGACTGCGGGAGGCCGTGATCTTCGCGCCGCTCGTCATCCTGACGATCCTGCTCGGCGTCGCGCCCAAGCCGGTGCTCGATGTCTCGGCCGCCTCCGTCACCCAGCTTGTCGCCAACTACAATCGCGCAATAGCCGGCACCAAGACCGCCGAGGCGGCGCCGACCCTGACGACGGGCTCCGCACAATGAACCAGCTTACCACCTGGACCGGATACCTGCCGTTCCTGCCCGAGATCGTGCTCGCGGGTGGCGCGATGCTGATGCTGATGGCGGGCGTGACGTTTGGCGAACGCAGCGGCCGCGTCGTCAATTCTTGGTGCGTGCTGGTCCTGGTCGCCGCGGCGGCTGCGACGCATTGGGTCCCGGCGGGCCGGCTGTCATTGTTCGACGGAAGCTTCCTGGTCGACGACTTCGCGCGATTCCTCAAGCTGCTGACGCTCGCCGGCTCGGCGGGCGCGCTGCTGTTGTCGCTCGACTGGCTCTCGATCGAGAAGCAGCAACGCTTCGAATATGGCGCGCTGTTCATCCTCTCGACGCTCGGCATGATGATGTTGATATCGGCCGGCGACCTGATCGCGCTTTATCTTGGCCTTGAACTGATGAGCCTCGCGCTCTACGTCGTCGCTGCCTCGAACCGCGAGAACCTCAAGTCGACGGAAGCCGGCCTGAAGTATTTCGTGCTCGGCGCGCTGTCGTCCGGCATGCTGCTTTACGGCGCGTCTTTGATTTACGGTTTCACCGGCACGGTCTCGTTCGCCGGCATCGCCAAGGCGACGCATGCGGGCGCTTCGATCGGTCTGATCTTCGGCCTGGTGTTCCTGTTCGTCGGCTTCTGCTTCAAGATCTCGGCGGTTCCGTTCCACATGTGGACCCCGGACGTTTACGAGGGCGCGCCGTCGCCGGTCACGGCCTTCTTCGCCTCGGCGCCGAAGGTTGCGGCCATTGCCATCTTCGTGCGCGCGACGATCACCGCGTTCCCGGGCATCACCCACGAGTGGCAGCAGATCGTCGTCTTCGTCTCGATCCTGTCCATGGCGCTCGGCTCCTTCGCCGCCATCGGCCAAAAGAACATCAAGCGGCTGATGGCCTATTCCTCGATCGGCCATATGGGCTTCGCGCTGGTCGGCCTTGCCGCCGCTTCGCCGGAAGGCGTGCAGGGCGTGCTCGTCTACATGTCGATCTATGTCGCCATGACGCTCGGCTCCTTCGCCGTGATCCTGGCCATGCGCCGGCAGGGCGTCGCGGTCGAGAATATTTCGGACCTCGCGGGTCTGGCGCGCACACATCCGACCATGGCGTTCCTGTTCGCCATGCTCATGTTCTCGCTCGCCGGCATTCCGCCGCTCGCGGGCTTCTTCGCCAAGTTTTACGTCTTCCTCGCCGCCATCAATGCGGGGCTCTACACACTGGCGGTGATCGGCGTCCTGTCGAGCGTCGTGGGCGCGTTCTATTACCTGATGATCGTCAAGACGATGTACTTCGACGATCCGGTTGCGAGCTTCGACCGCATGCCGGGCCTGCTGCGGCTCGTGCTGCTGGTCAGCGGCGTGATCAACCTTCTCTTCTTCGCCTGGCCGGCGCCGATCCTGGGCGCGGCGACCGCGGCGGCGAAGTCGCTCTTCTGATTTCCGCGCGCTCACGCGCGGCGACGAAATGAACCGCGAAGCCACGGACCTGGCGGGGGTCCGATACCTGAGGTTCGATACGCTCGGCTCCACCAATGCCGAGGCGCTGACGCGCGCGCGCGCCGGCGAGCGCGGGCCGTTGTGGATCGTGACGGCCGAGCAGACCGCCGGCCGCGGCCGCCGCGGCGCCGCCTGGGTGTCGAAGCCGGGCAATCTCTACGCCACGCTGCTCCTGACCGAGCCTTCTCCAAAGGCGGCCGCGCCGCAACTCTCCTACGTAGCCGCGCTGGCGTTGCATGACGCCGTCGCGGACCTGGCGCCGCAACTCGGTCCGGGGCTGAAGCTGAAGTGGCCGAACGACCTCCTGCTCGGAGGGGCCAAGCTCGCCGGCATCCTGATCGAGGGCGAGAGCGACCCGGCTTTCGCTGTCGCCATCGGCATCGGCGTCAACTGCGCGCACCATCCGGAGGAAACCGCCTATCCGGCGACCGATCTCGCCAATGCCGGCGCTCTGGTATCGCCCCAGGCACTGCTCGGCGCGCTCGCCGACGCCATGGCGCGCCGGCTCAAGCAGTGGTCGCAGGGGCAGGGCTTCTCGGCCATCCGTGCCGACTGGCTCAAACGCGCCGCGGGTCTGGGCCACGACATCCACGTGCGCTTGCCGGAGCGCGAGTTCTCGGGCCGCTTCGAAGGCCTCGATGAGACCGGCCGACTGCTGGTGGCCGAAGGCAACAAGGTCACCGCGGTCGGCGCGGGCGAAGTATTCGGAATGGGAGAGACACGGTGATGGCTGGAGCGCCGCAGGACCTGGTATTCGCGCCGCTCGGCGGCGTCGGCGAGATCGGCATGAACTTGTCGATCTACGGCTACGGCCCGCAGAACAAGCGGCAGTGGCTCGCTGTCGACGTCGGCGTGTCCTTCGCCGCCGAGGAGCATCTGCCGGGCGTCGACCTGATCCTGCCGGACATCCGCTTCCTCGTCGAAGAGCGCAAGAACCTCGCCGGCATCGTCATCACGCACGCGCACGAGGACCATTTCGGCGCGCTGCTCGAACTGTGGCCACGGCTCAAGGTCCCGGTCTATGCGACGCCGTTCACCGCCGCGCTGATCGAGGCCAAGCGGCGCGGCGAGCCCGGCGCGCCGGAGATCCCCGTCACCGTGATCCCGGTCGGCGGCCGGTTCACGGTCGGCGCTTTCGACGTCGAGCTCGTCACCATGACGCACTCGATCCCCGAAGCGAACGCGCTGATCCTGCGCACGCCTGCCGGAACGGTGCTGCACACCGGCGACTGGAAGATCGACCCGACGCCGATCCTCGGCGACCCGACCGACGAGGCCAAGCTCCGCGCGCTCGGGCAGGAGGGCTGCCTCGCGCTGATCGGCGACAGCACCAATTCCGTGCGCGAAGGCCGCTCCCCCTCGGAAGCTGACGTTGCCAAGACGCTCACCGAACTGATCAAGGGCGCCAAGGGCCGCGTCGCTGTGACCACCTTTGCCTCCAATGTCGGGCGCCTTCGTTCGGTCGCCGAAGCCGCGCGCGCCGCCGAGCGCGAGGTGATCGTCGTCGGCCGCGCGATGGACCGCGTCTCGCTCATCGCCCGCGAACTCGGCCTCTTCGGCAATCTGCCGGACTTCCGCCCGATGGAGGCCTACGGCTATCTGCCGCCAAACAAGGTCGTGGCCTTGTGCACCGGCAGCCAGGGCGAGCCGCGCGCGGCGCTCTCGCGCGTCGCCGAGGATCAGCATCCGGAAGTGACGTTGTCGCGCGGCGACACGGTGATCTATTCGGCGCGCATGATCCCCGGCAACGAGAAGGCGGTCGGCCGCGTCCTCAACGGCCTGATCGAGCAGGGCGTCGAGGTCGTCACCGACCGCACGCATCTCGTGCACGTGTCCGGCCA
>JBQCFB010000383.1:0-13100 GCA_051959715.1 Pseudolabrys sp. | reverse complement strand
CCGAACGTGTTCCGCGTGTGCAGCGATCCGCGCAACATGCCCTATTCGAACACGGAGGGCGAAGGCTTCGAGAACAAGCTCGCCGAGGTCTTCGCCAAGGCGCTCGGCAAGTCGGTCGCCTATACCTGGTATCCGGGCGCGCCGGGCTTCGTGCGCCGCACGCTCGCCATCTACAAATGCGACGTGATCATGGGCATGCCGCAGGGCGACGACATCGTCCAGGTGACCAATCCGTATTACCGCACGTCCTACACGCTGGTGTTCAAGCAGGGCTCGGGTCTCGACGGCGTCGAGAGCCTCACCGACGAGCGCCTCAAGGAGAAGCGCATCGGCATCATCGCCGGCACGCCTCCGGCGACCAACATGGTGCTCGACGGCCTGATCGCCAAATCGAAGCCCTACCCGCTCGTCATCGACACGCGTTTCGATTCGTCGGCCGCGGCCATGATCAAGGACATCGTCGACGGCGACATCGACGCCGGCGTGCTGTGGGGACCGCTCGCCGGCTACTACGCCAAGCAGTCGGCGACGCCGCTGACCGTCGTGCCGCTGCTGAAGGAGAAGAACGGCCCGCGCATGTCCTACCGCATCGGCATGGGCGTGCGTTATTCGGACCAGAACTGGAAGCGCGAGCTCAACCGCCTGATCCAGGCGCGGCAGAAGGAGATCTCCGCGCTGCTGCTTCAATTCGGCGTGCCGCTCATCGACGACAACGACCGGCCGATCACCGCGTCGTCGCTCGCCCGGTAGCCGTGGCCAACGCCGTCCGCATTGTCGCCGCGCTGGCCGTGACCGTCATGGCCGGTACGCATGCGCACGCCGGCGATGCCGCGCCGTCCGAACCCGACAGCTACCGCATGGACAACTACCGGACGCCGGTGCCGCGCACGCTGAAAGGCGCGCGGGTCGTGAACACTGTCGAGGCCGCTGCGCTGTGGAAGGCCGGCGGCGCGGTCTTCATCGACGTGCTGCCGCGGCCACCGAAGCCGAAGCTGCCGCCCGACACGCTATGGCGCGACGAGCCGCGCCCCGATATTCCGCGCAGCACCTGGCTGCCCGACACCGGCTACGGCGCGCTGCCGCCGCAGATGGAGCGCTATTTCCGCGACGGGCTGAGCAAGGCGACCGGCGGCGACGCAGCGCGCCCGATCGTCGTCTATTGCCTGCGCGACTGCTGGATGTCGTGGAACGCGGCGCGGCGCGCGATGACGCTCGGCTATGCGCATGTAATCTGGTACCCGGACGGAACCGACGGATGGGCCGCGGCCGGGCTGCCGCTCGAGAACGCAACGCCGGAGCCGCGTCCGTCCGATTGACATACAATTCAAGGCGGGCCGGCATGGCCGTCCGCGACAAGGTTTCGTGCGGGGGCGCAAGACCGAAGGAGCTATTGATGAGACGTCTGTTCATGCTTGCATTGATTGCCGGACTGCCCGGAGCGGCGCTGGCCCAGCAGCCGGCCGGCGACGCCGCCAAGGGCGAGCAGATTTTCAAGACCTGCGGCATCTGTCACGACATCGGCCCGACGGCGAAGATCAAGGTCGGCCCGCCGCTCAACGGCGTCGTCGGGCGTCCGTGGGGCTCGTGGCCCGAGTTCAGCTACTCGCAGGGGCTGAAGGACGGCAAGACCAAGGGCAACGTCTGGACCGTCGAGATGCTGGAGAAATGGCTGGAGAACCCGCGCGCGCTGGTGCCCGGGACCAAGATGATCTTCCCGGGCCTGAAGACGGCCGAACAGCGCGCCGACGTGATCGCCTATCTCAGCCAGTTCGACGAAAAGGGAAACAAGAAGTGAGACGGCCTCACGCGGCGTCGAAGTGGGCGCGCACTTTCGTCGTCAGCCAGTCCCAGGCCTCGCGCTCACGCGGGCCTGCGGTCTTGTCGACGGCGATCGCCAGATAGGCGAGTTCGCTCTCGATCTTGTCGCGCGGCAGCATGGACAGCCGGCTGGTCAGGATGGCGGCCTCGATCACCGCCGCCTGCGCCCGGTTGAAGCCCTTGAACGGCGCGTGCGTGACCTCGCGTAGGACGCGGCAGACGAGACGCGGCCGTTGCGGATCGTCCCGCACCTCCTCGACGGCGAGCTCGAGATGCGACAGCGCGCCGGCGAGCCGCGGCACCGGGATCCCCGCCGCTTCGGTCGGCCAGTCGCCGCGGCCGGTCAGGCATCCGGCGAAGACACGGACGTCGTCGGTGTGGCTCGCCGTGGCGAAAGGCACGGTCATCAGGTTGTCGAGCGTGGTCGACGGACGGAACGGTGCGACGATCCAGCGTTCGCCTTCGGCGATCAGGCCGAGCGGCGCGATGTGCGGTCTTCCCGCCGCATTCGCAGTGATGACGATGGTCTCGCGGATCAACGGCATGGGGCGGCTGCGGCCTCACTCATCGTCCGCCTCCCCCGCGCCGCGCAGCGTGTGGCCGGCCGCACGCAGCCGCGTCAGGTCCTCGGCGCGGCGGTCGACGGCGCAACCCCAGTCGAGCGGCTCGTCCTGCATGTAGCGTTTGCCGAGCCGCCATGCGATTTCGGCGCGGGCGAGCTCGGCGCCGAGATAGAAGGCATGCGGCGCGTCGCCCTCGACGCCGAGTTGCGGAAACAACGACATCGCGTCGGTTGCCACGTGATGCACGCCGCGCGCATAGACGTGGATGCCGTCGGCCGCCGTCTCGATGCGGAAGTTGCCATCGCGCACCTGGCCGGCGAGCGCCGCGATCTCCTCCGGCGTGCTGGCGAAGGGATCGCGGTCGTGCAGCGCCAGAAGCGCGCGACCATAGCCGCGCGGCAGGCTGGCGTCGGCATGCGCCGCATACATCAGGCGACGGGCGGCGTCGTGCTCCTCGATGGTGCGGCGGGTGTGCGGGCTCACCTGCACGACGAGCACGTTGCGGATCGACAGCTCCGAACAGATCCCGAGGAGCGCCGCGGTGACGCCGCCGGAGTCGGCATCGGTCAGCTCCGTCAGGTTGCCGGTGCCCATCAGCATTTCCGCCTGCGGCAGCAACCGCCGCAGCTCGGCATAGCGGGCAAGCGACGGCATGAAGCCGAAGTGGATCGGATCGAGCACGGGATCGAGGATCGCAGCGATGCCGCGCCTGTCTGCCGCCTCGGCCGCGCGCAGGAGCGAAGCCAGATCGCCGTGCACCGCCGGCACCAGCACCGGCGTGGCGCTCGCTCCGAGCGCAATGTCGAGCGTCGCCTCCGTCAGGCTGAGCAGGTAGACCGCGCCCGCCGACACGCCGCCGCGCAGCTCGGCGGGGTCGGCGGAATCGACACTGACGGTGAAGCCCTCGCCGCACAGCGCACGCACCGTATCGGCGAGATGCGGAAACGGCGTGTCGGGCAGGCAGCCGAGGTCGATCACGTCGGCGCCGGACGCACGCATGACCCGCGCGCGCGCCAGGATCGCATCGACCGTCAGCATCGGCGCGTCGACGATCTCGGCGAAAATCCGCGTGTCGTGCCGCGACAGGTCGAGGCCGCGACCGCCTTTGCCGAAATAGGCCGGCAGGTCATGCACCTCCTCCGGGCCGCGCTCGAACGGCACGCCGAAGGACTCGCTCAAACGGCCGAGATCGGCGCGGCAGCGCCCCGGCACGACGACGCGCGTCGCCTCGACCGGGCGCGGCAGGCGCCGCGCGATGATCGCCTCCGTCATCAGCGCCGCCACCTTGACGCCGACATTGATCACCGACCAGTCGAAGCCCGCCTCGCCCATGCCGGCGAGCACCTTCTCCAGCCGCGGCTGCGCCAGATGCCCGGTGAGGAAGGCGATGCGTTCGCTCATGCCAACGCCCGCTTGCGCCGCGCGATCGCCTGCGTGAGCTCGGTCAGCGTCTCGACGACGCTCACGTCGCTGAAGGTCTTGAGCTTCGCCGTGTTCTCGAGGTCGATCGCGCGCGGATAGACCTTGACCATGCCCTTCGGCGCTTCCGTCTCGAGCTCGGGCGCGGTGTCGCAGGCGAACACGATCGACGGCACGCGGCACTTGCCGGCCTGCGCGAACACGTTGGTCGCCAGCGTGTCGGAAATTCCGTAGACGCATTTCGCGACGGTGTTCGACGTCGCCGGCGCCAGCACCAGTGTGTGATACGTGCCGTAGTAGAATGCGCCGACCGGCGCCGCGCTTGCCGTGGTGTCGCGGAAGACTCGGATCGACTTCGGCAGCTTGAAGTCCTGCCGGTACATGCGCACGACCTCGCCCGCGGCACGGCTGACGAACAGGTCGACGTCCTCGAGTTCCTTGAGCGCGGCAAGGCATTCCTTGAAGAAATGACCGGAGCCGGTCAGCGCCCAGCCCCAGCGCGGCGTTTTGGGCCTGCTCATGGCGCGGACAATGCGGCGTCCGCCGCACGCGCATCGATTGGCATGCCCGGCAGGCCGCCGCCGCGCAGCACGGCGCGCGCCGTTGCGTGACCGGACGCGGCGACGATCGCGGCAGCGGCGCCGCTCGCCTCGAGAAATTGCGGAAACATCGCGTCGACCACCCCGCGCGCAGCGAGCGAGCGCGCGTCGGCCGGCCCTGAAAGCGCGCCATGCTTGATGAGCAGGAGGCGGCGCGCGCCGAGCTTGCCGGCAAGCCAGGCGGCAAGGCTGTCCGACGTCACGTCCCAGCTCGCCGGCACGTCCGGCGCACGCGCGGCAAGCGCGAACGGCGTCCACACGGGTACACGGCCCGCGTCCATCGCCGCGGTGATCGCCGCCATCGAGTCGGCAAGCGCAAAGGCCGCGTGCAGGCTCGCGAGCGCCCGGCCGAATTGCTCCATCGCCAGCAGCGCCATGTGATGCGCGGCGAGGTCGTCGAAGCCGATCGCGCCTTGCGCGTTGCGCACGGCGTCGGCGAATGGCCCGCCGCCGGGCACGAGCACCGCCTTGCCAGCGCAGGCGGCCAGCGCATCGAGCCACGACGCGACGTGCGGCGAGCCGGCCTGGCTGCCGCCGAGCTTGACGATGATCGCGTCCGGCCTTCGCATCTACTCGCCCGCTCCGCCGCGGCCCCCGGCGCTGGGGAAGAGCTGATAGATCTTCGCGATTTCCGCCGGACGCTGCCGCGTGATCTCGACGCCGACGCGGCCCTCGCCCGCTTCGAGCTTCTCGATCTTCACGGTGACGCGCTGCACGCGCCCGTGACCCAGCACGAAATTCGCGATCTGGTCGGCGAGCGTCTCGGCAAGTACGATGTGGCCCGCGGCGACGATCATCCGGATGCCGTCGGTGATGATGTCGTAGGAGACGACATCGCGCATGTCCTGGGCCGGCGCCGCGGCGCGCGAGACCTCGGCGACCACCGTGAAGCGCACCTTCTGCGCCGCCTGGCGCTCAGAACCGTAGGCGCCGATGCGCACCGGCAGGACGAGATCCTCGACGAAGATGCGGTCGCTCTCCCCTGTCGCCGCCTGCCCGGTCGAGACGTTGCGCGCGGCGAGTTGCCAGTAATGCGCGCGGTGCGGCTCGGCAGCTTCGCCGGCATCGCGCCGCTCGCGCGGGATCAGCGCGCGGATGGCCTCGAAGGCGTCGGTGTCGAGCCCGGCGGTGCGGTCGTGCGCGGCGCAAAGCGCGCCTCGGAAGCCGAGGACGTCCGGCTTGAGGACCAGGAGCCGCGGCACGTCGGGCGCCTCGAGTGAACCGGCCAGGCCCGTGAGCAGGCCGCGCGCACGGCACGCGCGCACGAAGCCGGCGAGCGCGGCGGCGTCGGCATGGTCGAACAGCCGGCCCGCGCCCTTGCCCGCCGTATCGAGCATCGCACCGGCAAAGCCCGCCGCACGCATCGACTCCAGAAGATCGAAGTCGGGATCACGATCGGCAAACATGACGCCGACGATCCGGGCGCCGTGCGCGAGCGGCGCCAGCGCGCGGATGCATGCCGCGCGGTCGCCGCCGGGGAAAAGTCCCACCTTGACGTAGTCGGCTCCCGCCGCCGCCATCGCTTCCGCCGCGGCACTGACTGCGGCGGCGTCGGCCGGATGATCGCCGGTGACGGCGCTGACCGGTCGCCCGCCGGCGATCGCGCCGACGATCTCGCGCACGACGGCGACGTCGA
Source organism: Pseudolabrys sp. (assembly GCA_051959715.1). Taxonomy (GTDB): domain Bacteria; phylum Pseudomonadota; class Alphaproteobacteria; order Rhizobiales; family Xanthobacteraceae; genus Pseudolabrys. The sequence goes on along the minus strand of JBQCFB010000383.1, from coordinate 7,065 downwards.
GCGCGCCGAGCGCGCCTCTCGCGGGGTCCTTGCAGTCGATGATGTCGGCGCCGTTCGCCAGCGCGAACTCGGCCTCGGCCCGATTTTTGACGCTGGCCAGCATCAGAGTCATGGCGCGGCCTCCATCAGCGCCCCGGCAAGCCGGTTGCGCTCCAGCCAGCGCAGTGTGTGCATCCACGACTCCGCCGTGTTGCCGCGCATGTCGGCGTTCACGGCGATCACGCGGCCGCTCGCAATGCTCCGGACATAAATGGTCATATTGAGGATCAGGTTCGACACCTTCTGCACGGTGCCGGTCACCGAGAGCTCGGCGCCGACCTGCCGGGCGAGGTCGGCGTCGCAGCCGCCGCAGGCCTGGAGGTGCGCAGCGGCAGCCTCCTTGGCGACCGGCGCAATATCGACGACGCGCAGGCCCGACTGTCCGGCAAGCCAGTCGCGCAGGCCGTCGCTTACCTCCGTGATGCGCGCGGCTTCATCGGCGCGCGGGCCGTTCACGGCGCCGTCGAGGCTGGTATCGATCAATTCGAAATTGAACACGGCGACCGGGCGGACGGCGGCCCGCGACATCGTGACCGGCGCAGCCAGCAACGCGGGAACCGCGATTGCCCACCATGCAAAACCCATTCGCACACCAACAGTCGCCGCGACCTGTCGCCGGCTGCAAGCTTAGGCAATTACGACCTTGATTTGAACACGGAATGGCGGTCTGATTAATAAAATTGACCGTCCACGCGGGGGCGCCGCAGCTCGGGATGCTGTCCTTGTTCCGACGTCCAGCCCTCGCCCTTGTGCTCCTGTGCGGCTTTACCGCCTCGGCGGCGGCAGCCGACGGCCTCGATGTCAAAATCGGCTATCTGCGCCGCGCGCGGCACCAGGAGACCATTTCGCTGGTGCAGATGCCGGCGGCAAACGATGGTCTCGCAGGCGCACAAATGGCCGCGGACGACAACGACACGACCGGCAAGTTTCTCAATCAGCGTTTCTCGCTCGTCGACCTGCATTTGAAGAATGGCGACGATCCGGCCGCCGCCGTGAGGCAATTCGCCGACAAGGGCATCAAGCTGGTGGTCGCCGACCTGCCCGCCGACGATCTGCTGAAAGCCGCCGATGCCGGTAAGAGTTTAGGCATTTTATTCTTCAATGCCGCCGCGGTCGCCGACCGGCTGCGTCAGGAGGACTGCCGCGCCAACATCGTGCACACCGCGCCGTCGCGCGCCATGCTCGCCGACGGCCTCGGCCAGTACCTGATCTGGAAGAAATGGAGCCGCTGGCTGCTCGTCACCGGTTCGCATGCGCGGGACAAGCTCTTCGCGGATGCGATCAAGCGCTCCGCCAAGCGCTATGGCGCCAAGATCGTGCAGGAGCGGGAGTTCAAGGATACCGGCGGCGCGCGACAAACCGACAGCGGCGTCGCGCAGATCCAGACGCAGATCCCCGTCTTTACCCAGCAGGCGCCGGCCTACGACGTGCTGGTCGCGGCCGACGAAAGCGAGGTCTTCGCGCAATATCTCCCCTACCGGACCTGGGACGCGCGGCCGGTCGCCGGGTCGGCGGGGCTGGTGCCCACGAGCTGGGATGCATCGAACGGATTATGGGGCGGCATCCAGATGCAGAACCGCTTCACTGGCAAGTTCAAGCGCGCCATGACCGCGCTCGACATGCAGGCCTGGACCGCGGTGCGCATGATCGGCGAAGCCGTGCAGCGCACGAATTCCGACGAGCCGAAGACCCTGCTCGCCTTCATGACCGGACCGCAGATGAATCTCGGCGCCTACAAGGGCCAGAAGCTGACCGTGCGCGACTGGGACCTGCAATTGCGCCAGCCGATCCTGCTCACCGATGGCCGCACCATCGTCTCGGTGTCGCCGCAGGAGGGCTTCCTCAACGAACACTCCGAGCTCGACACGCTCGGCTACGACAAGCCCGAGACGAAATGCAAACTGCAATAGCCCAGTGAAGGGGTCGCCGATGCGACGTGCGTGGATGGTGGCGGCCGGCATGCTCCTCTCGACGCAGGCGCATGCCTATATGGCCTACGTCTCGAACGAGCGCGGCAACACCGTCACCGTCATCGACACCGACAAGATGGCCGTCGTCAAGACAATCAAGGTCGGGCAACGTCCACGTGGCATCGAGCTGACGAAGGACGACAAGTATTGCCTGGTCGCGGTCGGCGATGACGACACCGTGCAGGTGATCGACACCGCCAAGGGCGAGGTGACCGCCAACCTGCCGTCCGGCCCCGACCCGGAACTGTTCACGCTCAGCCCGGACGGCAAGGTTCTCTACATCGCCAACGAGAACGACAACACCGTCACCATGGTCGACATGGAGACGCGCTCGCCGATGGGCGAGGTTCAGGTCGGCGTCGAACCGGAGGGCATGGGGCTCAGCCCCGACGGCAGGATCCTGGTCAACACGTCCGAAACCACCAACATGGCGCACTTCATCGATACGCAGACGAAGAAGATCATTGCCAACGTTCTGGTCGACTCCCGCCCCCGCTTCGCCGCGTTCAAAAGCGACGGCTCCGAGCTGTGGGTCTCCGCCGAAGTCGGCGGCACGGTGAGCATCATCGATCCGGTCAAGCACGCAGTGACCAAGCGCATCACCTTCGCCATTCCCGGACTGCGCAGCGAGTCGATCCAGCCGGTCGGCATCAACATCACCAAGGACGGCAAGACCGGCTTCGTCTCGCTCGGGCCGGCGAACCGGGTCGCGGTGATCGACGGCACCACGCATGAAGTGAAGAAGTACCTGCTCGTCGGTCAGCGCGTCTGGCACGGCGCCTTCACGCCGGACGAGAAATACCTGCTGACGACCAACGGCATTTCCAACGACGTCTCGGTCATCGACGTCGCCAGCCTGAAGGTGATCAAATCGATCCAGGTCGGAGAACTGCCCTGGGGCGTGACCATCACGAAGCACTGAGCATGAGCATCGGCAACCCGGCACTCGCGATCGAAGGCGTCAGCCACGCATACGGCGCGCGGCGCGCGCTCGAGGATGTGAGCTTCGCGGTCCAGCCGGGCAGCTTCGCCGTGCTGCTCGGACTCAACGGCGCCGGCAAGAGCACGCTGTTCTCGCTCGTCACCCGCCTCTACGCGACGCAGCGCGGGCGCATCGCCGTGTTCGACCACGACGTCGCGCGCGCGCCGGGCGAGGCGCTGCGCATGCTGGGTGTCGTGTTCCAGGCGCGCACGCTCGATCTCGATCTCTCCGTGATGCAGAACCTCACCTATCATGCCGCGCTGCACGGCATCGGCCGGAAGGAGGCGCAGGCGCGGGCGAGCGAGATCCTCACCCGCATCGCGCTGTCGGAACGCGCCCGCGACAAGGTGCGCAATCTGTCCGGCGGGCAGATGCGCCGGGTCGAGATCGCGCGCGCCCTGCTTCACCGGCCGCGCCTCTTGGTGCTCGACGAGCCGACCGTCGGCCTCGACGTCAAGTCGCGCGCCGACATCCTCGGCCATGTGCGACGGCTCGTGGCCGAGGAAGGCGTCGCCGCGCTGTGGGCGACGCACCTGATCGACGAGGCCGCCGACACCGATCAGGTGATCGTGCTGCATCAGGGCCGCGTGCTCGGCAACGGAACCGCGGCGCGGCTTACCGCCGACAGCGGCGCGCCGAACCTGCGCGAGGCGTTCACGCGGCTGACCGGCCCGCTGGCGACGGGAGAGGCGGCATGACGATCGCCGCGCCCGCCGAGCGAAGCGTCGCGCAGCGCGAGGCGCCGCGCGGTTTCACGCTCGCGCAATACGCCGTCTGCCTCAAAGGCATTGTCTGGCGGGAAAGCCTGCGCTTCCTGCATCAGCGCGAGCGCTTCGTCTCGGCGCTGGTGCGGCCGCTGGTGTGGCTCTTCATCTTTGCCGCAGGCTTCCGGCAGGTGCTGGGGATGTCGATCATCCCGCCCTACGACACCTATATCCTCTATTCCGAGTACATCGTGCCGGGGCTGATCGCGATGATTCAGCTGTTCAACGGCATGCAGTCGTCGCTGTCGATGGTCTACGACCGCGAGATGGGCAACATGCGCACGCTGCTTGTGAGCCCCCTGCCGCGCTGGTACCTCCTGTGCTGCAAATTGCTTGCCGGCACTGCGGTGTCGCTATTGCAGGTCTATGTGTTCCTGCTGGTCGCTTGGTTCTGGGACGTCGCACCGCCGCCGATGGGATATCTCACCGTGCTGCCGGCGCTCGTGCTGTCGGGGCTGATGCTCGGCGCGCTCGGCATGCTGATCTCCTCGGTGATCAAGCAGCTCGAGAATTTCGCCGGCGTCATGAACTTCGTAATCTTCCCGATGTTCTTCGCCTCCTCGGCGCTCTACCCCATCTGGCGCGTGCGCGAGGGCAGCCCGGAGCTCGCTTACGTGTGCGAGTGGAACCCGTTCACGCATGCGGTCGAGCTCATCCGCTTTGCGCTCTATGCGCAGGGCAACTGGACTTCGCTCGCGGTCGTGGCGGGCTGCACGGTGCTGTTCATGGCCGGGGCGATCTATGCGTACGATCCCGCGCGCGGGTTCCTCGCCCGGCGCGGCGAAGGCGGAGGCGCAGCATGAGGACGGCAATCGCCGCGGTCACCGCGGTACTCTTTATTATAGGGGCTGGCGCGGCCGAGGCCGCCGACCCGCGGCACCCGGACTGGCCATGCCAGCAGATCGAGGTGCCGACCCTGTCGCTCGCCGCCTTCTGGGCCGGTCCGCCGGTCGACGACGTCGGCGATGCCTGGCGCAACGACCAGGCGGTGAGCGATCTCGTGCTGAAGATCGCGGCGCGGCGCACCCCGCTCGCCGATGCGGAAAAGGCGGCGGCCGATTTCGTCGCCGGCGCGCCCGACGAGAAGACGAAGAAGGCCAAGCTGCTGATGGCCGGCGTGTTCGCGACGCTCAACGGCGAGCGCGGCCAGGTGGTGGCGGGGATCAAGCGGTTCGCGACGCGGCAGATCGAACTGCGCGCCAAGATCAGCAAGGAGCTGACGTCAATGCGCGCCGACCAGGGCAGCGCGTCGGGCCCCGACAACCCCGAGACCGACAAGCTCGGCGAGCAGATCGCCTGGGACACGCGCGTCTTCGACGAGCGGCGCCATACGATTACTTATGTCTGCGAGGTCCCCGGCGTCATCGAGCAGCGCCTTGGCGGCATTGCCCGCGCGGTGCAGGGCAAGCTCGATCAGGGCGGGAACTGAGAGGAAATGGCGCTCCCTAGGGGACTCGAACCCCTGTTTTCGCCGTGAGAGGGCGACGTCCTGGGCCGCTAGACGAAGGGAGCTTGGCCAGAGGCCCGGAGATAGCCTTGATCCGGGCCCCATGCAAGCACGGCCGAAACTTAGGGTTTCGTCTCGATCCGGAGGTGGCCGCGCGGCCGCAGCGTCTTGAGGTCGAACGAATAGAGTTCGACCGCGCCGCCGGCCTCGACCGTCAGCACCACGCGGCCGTCGCCGACCGCGCTCGACAAGACTTTGGCCCCGGCCGGCAGGCTGGCGGCCGCCTCGCCCGGCGGCGGCCCGGCGCTTTCCCCGGACCTGAAAACGCGATAGCCGATGACGCCGAACACCGCGCCGACCGCGACGACCGTCGTCAGGCTGGCGATGAGCATGAGTTTCTTCACGCGCGCGATGGCGGCGTCGGCTTGCGGATCGATCGGAGCTTGCGGAGCGGTCATGGCGGATGCGGCGACTGAGACGGTAACGGTGCCGGAATCCGGCGGCGGGCGGCTCGACCGCGTGCTGGCGGCGCAGGTGCCGGCGCTGTCGCGTTCGCGGCTGAAGGCCCTGATCCTGGCCGGCCAGGTCACGATCGAGGGGCGCACAGTCCGCGATCCGGCCGTCGCGGTCAATTCGGGCGACATTATTACTGTCGCGGTACCGGAGCCGGAACCGGCAAAGCCGGAACCGCAGGCCATGGCGCTCGACATTGTCTATGAGGACGACGCCCTGATCGTGCTGAACAAGCCGGCCGGCCTCGTCGTGCACCCGGCGGCGGGCCACACGAGCGGCACGCTGGTCAATGCACTGATCGCGCATTGCGGCGACAGCCTCTCCGGCATTGGCGGCGTGCGACGGCCCGGCATCGTGCACCGCCTCGACAAGGACACGACCGGGCTGATGGTGGTCGCCAAGAACGACCGTGCCCACAAGCGCCTGAGCAAGCAATTCGAGCACAAGCTGGAAGGCCCGATCGAGCGCGATTACCTGGCGCTGGTCTGGGGCGCGCCGGACCGGCCGCGCGGAACGATCGACGCGCCACTCGATCGTCATCCGCATGCGCGCGAGAAGCGCGCGGTGCGTGAAGGCGGCCGCGAGGCGGTGACGCACTGGGAGGTCGTCGAGCGTTATGTCGGCCCGGACGGCAAGCCGGTCGCGGCGCTCCTGTCCTGCCGGCTCGAGACCGGACGGACGCACCAGATCCGCGTCCACCTCGCCCATGTCGGTCACCCGATCATGGGCGACGAGACCTACGCGACCGGCTTCAAGACCAAGATCGTGCGGCTCAGCCAGAACGCCCAGGCCGCCCTCGCCGCCCTCGGCCGCCAGGCCCTGCATGCCGGGCACCTCGGCTTCGAGCATCCGGACAGCGGCGAGTTCCTCGATTTCCATGCCGACTTGCCCGCCGACATGGCCCGCCTCCGCGACGCGCTCGCCACCCCTTGAACGGCGGCGCCGGGTTCCTATATCAACCACATCTTCCCGAACCCTCAGCCATTACAATCCCTTCACCCCGGAACGCCGGGCGCGTTGGTATGTTGACCTCCCGACCCCGGCACGATGCGACCGGGGGCGGCGCAAAGCGGTCAAAAGACCAATCTTCACAATGGCTTGGCTGCGCCCCTCGCGAGGAGCGGACAGGCACACGGTGACGTGACCGGCGAAAAGCTTCCGTTCGCCGGGCGGGGTCTGTATGCTGCACCTGCGTTCCGCTCTTTCGCGGACGCAGCACTGGATGCGCCGTCGGCTCGGGGAGCGGCGGCGACAATCGCCCGCCGTGAACCGGGGGCACTTTATAAGGAGGGCGCTGTCATGGCCCGTACCGCCGCACTGCCGGCACTCAAGGCCGAATCCGGCCTGTCG
>JBQCFB010000382.1:0-3007 GCA_051959715.1 Pseudolabrys sp. | reverse complement strand
CTGCCGGTGCGGTCAGGGTTCGCCTACAAGAAGAAGAAAGACCGGCGCGAATATGTGCGCGTCGCGCTCAGGCGCGCACAGGATGGCGAGCTCGAAGCGATCAAGCATCCGCAGGACGGCGCCGGCATCCTGACGTCGCTGACGCAGACCGACGGGCTTCTCGAATTTCCCGAGGAGACGACTGCGATCGCAGCCGGAGACCGCGTCGGTTTTCTCTCTTACGCGGTCCTGATGGACTAGGCGCCGAGGCGGACCGCGCTGGTCGAGAACGCTTCGTCGGCCGGCTCATTCATGCTGCTGAGCACGACACCGCCGACGACGGCGATGACGATGGCGGCGACGCAGGCGACAACGAAGGATTTCATGGCGAACCTCCCGGCCCCGATGACTTCGGGGCCACACTATCACACGAGATAGGTATCGAGGGAGGGCGGCGCTATGCCCTAGGCGGCGCCCGCGACAATCTGCTCCGCCCGTGCGGCGTCTTCCGGCGTGTTGACGTTGAAGAAGGGGTCGATCGGTTCAGCCGGCCAGTCGGCGATCGCGATGCCGTGCCGGGCGGTCCAGACCTCGATCTTGCGCAGGTCTTCCTCGACGAGCGCCTTGCGCAGGTCCTCGCGCAGCGCCAGCGGCCACAGGCCCACCACGGGATGGCGCCATTCGCCCGAGCGGGCGCAGGCGAGCGGTACACCCGCGCCCATCTTGCGCCGCGCGGCGTGCAGGCGTTCGACGAGGTCGTCGGGCAGGAACGGGCAGTCGCCCGGTACGCTCAGCATCCATTCGACGCCGTTCTTCTGCGCCGCCAGCCAGTCGAGGCCTGCAAGGACGCCGGCGAGCGGGCCGGGATGGCCCTCGACATTGTCGGGCACGACGGTGAGACCGGTGTCGGCGAAGCGTTCCGGGGCGCCATTGGCGTTGATGATGATGCCGCTCGTCTGCGCCGACAGCGTCGCCAGCACGCGGTCGAGGATGGTGACGCCGCCGAGTTCGATGCGCGCCTTGTCGCCGCCGCCCATGCGGCGTGCGAGTCCGCCGGCGAGCACGAGTCCGAAAGTTGGAGGGTAGGGGTGGTCGGTCATGCGGCGTATGTAGTGAATGAAGGCGTGTGCGGCGAGCGTTCTTTCTTCACCTCCCCCTCCAGGGGAGGGTAAAGACACTCAATCCTCCACCGCCGCCTTGCGGCGGTGCTTTGAACTCTCCTCTTCGACGAAGGCGAGGTCTTGGTCGAAGACGATGCGGCTTTCACCCGCAAGCGCGATGAAGCGCTTGCCTTTGGCGCGGCCGATCAGCGTCAGGTTGGCCTTGCGCGCGAGTTCGACGCCCCAGGCGGTGAAGCCGGAGCGTGAAATGAGAATCGGGATGCCCATGCGCACCGTCTTGATCACCATCTCCGAGGTGAGCCGTCCGGTGGTGTAGAAGATCTTGTCCGCCGCCGGGACCTTTTCCCGGAACATCCAGCCGGCGATCTTGTCGACCGCGTTGTGGCGGCCGACGTCTTCCATATAGACGAGCGGCCTGTCTTCGTGCGCCAGCACGCAGCCGTGGATGGCGCCGGCCTCGAGATAGAGCGAGGGCGTCGTGTTGATCGCGTGCGTCAGGCGGTAGAGCCACGACGTGCGCAGCTCGGCATCGGGCATCGACACGGTCTCCAGCGCTTCCATCAGGTCACCGAACACGGTGCCCTGCGCGCAGCCGGAGGTCTGCACCTTCTTCTTCAGCTTCTTCTCATAGTTCGTCTTGCGCTTGGTGCGCACCACGACGACCGATAGCTCTTCGTCGTAATCGACGCCGGTCACCTCGTCGTCCGGAAGCAGCATGTTCTGATTCAGCAGGTAGCCGATCGCCAGATATTCCGGATAGTCGTTGATCGTCATCGCCGTTACGATTTCCTGGCTGTTCAGGAAGATCGTGAGCGCGCGCTCGACGGTCACCGAAGTCTCGATCGGCCGGCCGGTCTGGTCGATGCCGGTGACGCGCTCGGTCAGCCGCGGGTCGGCGGGATCAGGCTTGATGAGGTAGGGCAGGTCGTTCGGCATGGGGCGAATATAGGGTATTCGGCGCTGTCCCGCATGGTCCGCCCGGCAACGGTAAGTGTTTGAAATCCTTGGGCCGGTGGCTTCAAACGTAAAGAAATACTGACCGTATTTGATGTAAATCCGCCAGGCCGCTTGGCGCGATCGCAATGTCTCTGTGGTCTCATGGTACCCGCACGACGAACCCGGCGAGGCCATCATGCGCTCCGCGTCCCTGCTCATTGTGCTTCTGTGCGGCCTTGCCGGTCCGATCGCGCCGGACATGTCGGTTGCGACCGAACCGGCCGCCGCTTTTGTCGTGAGCACCGCCGACGAAACGGATTACCAGGCGCTGCAAAGCCAGGCGGACATGGCGCGCGACATGCTCGCGCAGGCGCAGGGATCGCGGCTTGCGGCCGCGCAGTTCGCCGTCAACTGACGCGTTACGGCACGGGCGCAATCGTCAGCGCGATCCGGTCCGACGTCCCGCCACTCACCTGCAACACGAACGGCGACGCCGACAGCTCGAATCGCACGCTCTTGCGCACACCGGGGCAATCGCGACGGCCTGTGCTTCCGACCGAGCGCGCATAGCGGCCGTCCTGAACCACGTCGAGCCAGGCCTCGTCCGACAAGGTGACCTGATAGAGTCCGGCCTTCGCCGGCGCCGGCAGCATCAATGCGCCGCCGAACCACGACGTCGCTTTCGGTTTGCGCTCCGGCGGCATCGCGAATTTGGCTTCGTTCGAAGCGGCGAGGCGCAGCGCGATGGCTGCCCGCGGCAGCGCCTGCAATGTATCGCCCGCCGAGGCTGGTGCTGCGCTCGAAAGCAGTTCGCGTTCATGCGCGAGCGGCCATGCGAACTTGCCACAACCGTCTTCGGCGAAAGCCGGCGTCGCGCACGCAACAGCGACGGCGATGGTGCAGGCAAATCGGGACAACATGTCATATCCATCGATCTGGAACGATGCGCCGCGGGCTTCGTCGTGGGGTGA